>DASTCX010000014.1 GCA_035710745.1 Candidatus Eremiobacteraceae bacterium
GGCGCGAATCGCAGCAGCATCCCAACGAGTGGTATAATGCATGAGGAGCCCTCCGGGTGGTGTGTGTTCACAACAACACCGTTCCGGAAGGGCTCTCTTCGTACCTCAGGTGTGTGGGGAGTACACTTTACGGTCGACCGCCGCGGCCCGTCCAGGCGATCGATGTAGCAGGCCGAGCGAAGCTCGGCGATACGCTCCTCCACGATAGTAGGAAGCGCGGGCGTGTCGGATTGAACCGCCGAGCATCTCCCATTCCCGAGAAAGCGAAATAAATATGGACCTGACGAAATCCTATCCCCGCAGCCCGCGCGCGACGCTCATGGGGCTGCCGATGTTGCCGCGGACGATCGACAAAGCGCGCGCGTCGATCGACGGCACGCTCGGCGAGTACGTCTTCGGCGAAAAAAGTTCGTTCGACATGGCGCTTTTCGACTTCTTGGCGGTCAAGCCTGATGCGTTCCGCGAAGGCGTGCGCGCCTCTGCCGACGATGCCGCGGTCGAGAGTTGGATAAAGGCCAACGCACGCAAGTTCACGCCCGATGAAGCAGCGGTCTTCGCGCGCGTCTTCACCAACGACGGCGATGATGACGCGGACCGGGCGCGCTTCCAAGAACGGCGCGCGAAGCTTCCCGCTCATGTGCAATCACGCGTGACAGGATGGGTCGATTTGCTCGACGTTGCCGAGGACCGCATCGCCTGACTTGAGGCCGCGGCGAGGCGAGGTGGTCGAGGTCTCGAATAACGATCCAAAGAAGATTCAACCGTGCATAAGAAACCGGCCGAGCTTCGCTCGGCCTACTACATAGTGCCGATAATGGTGCCGATCGTGATTGCTGCAGTCGCGCTCGTAGCGGCCGCTCCCACGCCTGTACCGATGCCGAGCGTCGCGCCGGCGCCGGCGGAGTCGCTGCCGCCGATCGCGGTCGAGATGTGCCAAGCAGAGCCGGAGAGCCAGGACAATCCCAACCTTCGCGTCGGGATCTCGTTCCGCGACCTGCGCGATGAAGAAGCGACGACCGTCCGGTTCGACGTGCTCGTCGTCGACGGTTCGGGCAAGGTCGTCAACGTGCAGCTCGTGAGCATCGACGGACATTTCGGGTCGAACGTCTTGATCTCGCCCAAGCGGTCGCCGCTCACCGACGAGATGCTCACCCAACCTGAATATCCTAGCTCTCCCGCTTGGAACATAGCCAACCATTTCGGGTCGGGCGCCCGAAGCGTGCGATGCGAGGTCGACTCGGCCGAGTTCGCCGACCATACCGCCTGGCAGCGCACGCCGCCGGAATAGCCGCGAAGTTCGATGTGATAAGGCCGCGGCGGTCCAGATGAATCTCGACCGCTCCCTGTATCTATCACGAAAGCGTGGTCCAATCCACTATATGAATGAAAGCGGCCGTCTTCTAGTCGTAGGTCTAACGTCTCCAAAATCGGGCCGTCGGAGGTAACCGAAGGGCGCCGCTAAACAACCATATTCTCGGAAAACTGAAGACGGCGCCGATTTTTTCGCGTGCCGACGGGAGGAGACTGGAGTGAGGCTATTCTCGCGCATCCTAGGTTTGGCCATCGTGGCACTGGCGCTGTGTTCGCAATCCGCGACGGCTGCTCAGCGCTATTATGGTACGCCGGTGTACGTCACCGGGATTCCCGACCACGTCAATTACGCTACGCTCAACGCGCAGCGGCAAGCGGGAATCACGATACCGTTCTTCCAGAACACGGTCACATCGCCGCTCGACGGCCACACGTATACATTCCAAATCGCGGGAACCGATCCGACGTTGGCACCCGCATCGACGACCATCCAGTACGTACCGGTCGCTCTCGTCGTCCATTTCTCGAACGGCGCAGTTCTCGATCCTCGCCTGCCGGGATGCAACGACACGAAATCCGTTAAGGCGCGCTTCTTCAGGTCGCCGCTCTTCACGAACGCGAGTCTCGTCTCGAACGGCATCAACGTCGGCACCACGCAGATCATCGACGCCTTCCAGCGCGCCGAGTTCTGGTCGCTCGTCGGCGGCACGGGCTATCACATGCTGCTCGCGCCTTCGGCCGCGGTCAAAGTCGTCAACATCACCGCGCCCTCCGGTTCGACCGCGGTGACGGGCGCTTGCTCGGGTTCGGGTCACGACCTCGGTGAGATCCCGTTCTTCGCGTGGGATTCGATCGTCCGGACCGAAGTCACGAAGTTCGCGCAGCCGAACCAGCTCCCGGTCATCATGGCGTACAACATCGTCCTGACGTCCGGCGGCTGCTGCATCATCGGTTACCACAATGCGTTCGGCACGGGCAACGGCACGCAGACGTACGCATACGGCGCTTACACTGACGCCGGCATCTTCAGTGGCGGTCTCCAAGACATCCACGCGTACACGCACGAGATCGGCGAATGGGCGAACGATCCGTTCGTCAATAACGCGACGCCCGCGTGGGGTCACGTCGGACAGGTCAGCGGTTGCCAGAACAATCTCGAAGTCGGCGATCCGTTGACCGGCACGGCGTTCCTCGTCACGAAGAACGGGTTCACGTACCATCCGCAAGAGCTGGCGTTCTTCGATTGGTTCTTCCGGACGCCGTCGAAAGGCACCGGCGGCAAGTTCTCGTTCGAGGGCAAGTTCACGATGGCCCAAGGCGCTTGCCACTGACGAGGATCGTAGCCTCAGCCTAGACCGTGGCGGTCGAGCTAAAGCTCGACCGCTACATTTTTGTCAAAGGCGAGGCCGCGGCGGTCGAGATAAAGCTCGACCGCTCCCCATTTCCTTTATGACGAGATAAAGCTCGACCGCTCCCCATTTCCCTTATGACGAGATAAATCTCGACCGCTCCCCATTTCCTTTGTGGCGAGCTAAAACTCGACCGTTCCCTTGCTTTCGAGCCCTATGGCGAGGTCGCGAGTTAGCCCCATGACCTAGGTCCCACGAGCAACGTATAGCCCTTGCTTGCCTGGCGACGTCTGCGCGATACGTGCTCTGCACGCATCTAGAACGTCATGCGATCGAAGCAATTTACGGCCATCGCTCGACACCAAAAAAAACCTCTCTAGAACATCGGTCCCGTTCTCATATGATGCCGAATCGACTGAAAATTTTCAAACGTGTCGCGCCGAAAAATTTTCAAAAAATTGAGGCGATTGGTCCGAAGGACACGCAAAGGAACGGTGTGAAATGACGCCACCTTCGTTTGAGCAGATCTTCGTCATGTCGTACGCGGCGACGCGTGACAACGGGCCGGAGAAAAGCGCAGGCGAATATCGGATGAAGTTGCATGCCCCTGTGGGCATTGCAGTTTCCCGCTGCTTGAGGAGGAAAAACAAACATGCGAGTTACCCGCATTGGGTATGCGCTCGGCGTCGCCGCGGCGGTCGCGGTCTTCGCCGGCTGTTCCGGCAACGGATCGTCGCTCGGATCAGTCGCGCAGTCGCCGACGATGGGCGGACAGGCGATCGTGAGAAATCACCCGGCGTCCGTTCTCCCGTCGCGTTATCTCAGAGCTTTCCCGCAGAGCAACCAGGTCACTGGCCACAACTGGCAATCGGTCAAGCCGAATGCGAACACGACGTACGTCATCGGCTGCCAGTTCTTCAGCGGCTTCTGCAACATGTATGTCCAGAACCATAACACCGTTGTCGGCCAGATCTTCGAGTCGTATGTCAACGGTCTGTGCCAAGACAACCTCGGCAACGTGTACATCCCGGATGGCGGAGCTCAGACGGTCAGCGTGTATGCGCACGGCAGCACGACGGCCTTCAGAACACTCGCAGCCGGTGACGGCAACCAGCCGTCGACGTGCACGGTCGGCAACAACGGCACCGTCTACGTCGGCGACATCACCGCCGCCGAAGTCGCTGTCTATCCGGCGGGCCACAACAGCCCGACGCGTTTCATCTCGGTTCCCGACGCGGTTAGCGGCTTTGTCGGCGGCGTTTCCGTTGACGAGCTCCCGTCGCGCAACAACCTCGCGGTCTCGTTCGAGGGCGCGGGCGGTGTGGGCGTCGACACGTTCACGCACGCGAAGGGCTCGGGGAGCAGGCTTGTCAACACGACCGGTCTTGCCGGCGTAGTGTACGACAAGAATGAGAACCTCGTCCTGACCGACGACGGACTCGGCGAGTGGGAAGTATACAATGGAAGCTTCTGCAACGCCCAGCTCTCGACGAACGGTGGCGACGCGATCTTCAGCACGCTCAACCATCCGAACACGCGCATCATCAGCGGTGACTTCGTCAACAGCGAACTCATCAGCCAGACGTATGCGTTCTGCACGGGCGGCGGCACCAATCCGAAGATCTACACTGGCTTTGTCTCCGGCGACGACGTCGAAGGCGTTGCCATGAGCCCTGGTCAGACCAACTAAACTCGGCTTAGTTAGAACAGCCGGAATGGGTGAGGCGGGCGCTCCGGCGTCCGCCTCACTCTTTTCACCAGGACGAACGAACGCGAACACGGCAATCTAGTGCACTCATACCTTCATAACGGATTCGGAGCCGTCATGCGAAGTTCAACCGGGTTATCATTCATCTGCGCAGTCGCACTCGCGATCACACTCGCCGCTTGCGGCGGCGGCGGCGGTGGAAGCCAATCGGTGTTGGGTGGTCCGCATCCATCGCCGTCGCCCTCGCCGACAGGCAACCCGCTTTCTCGCATCCAGCATATCGTCATCATCGAGCTCGAAAATCGCTCGTTCGACAGCTATTTCGGCACGTATCCTGGCGTCAACGGCATCCCGCCGAACCCGAACTGCAATCCCGACCCGAAAACCGGCCAGTGCATCTTGCCGTGGCACAATTCGAATCTCATCAACTACGGCGGGCCGCACAGCACGAACGACATGTACAAGGACATCGACGGCGGCAAGCTCGACGGCTTCATCGAGTCGGCTGAGAGCGGCTTCGGCGGTTTCGAGGACCCGTCGCCCGACGACGTCATGGGCTACCACACGTGCGCCGAGATCCCGGTCTACTGCAACCTTGCGGCGGCGAACACGCTGGCCGACAATCATTTCGCCGCCTCGAACACGTGGAGCGCGATCGCGCACCTCTATCTCGTGTCGGCGTGGTCGGCGAAATGCGTATCGTCCGATCCGATGAGCTGCGCGTACTCGGGCAACGTCACACTCGGCGCCGACGACTTGGCATGGACCGACATCACGTGGCTGCTGCACAAGAACAACGTCAGCTGGAAGTTCTACGCTTTCAAATTGGCCGGCAACGGCCAGCTCGGACCGTTCAATCGCCAGAATGACGGCGAAGAGCCGGAAGCGGTGGGGGTCAAGACCGGTACCGGGGCGCCCGCGACCGATTGGAACCCGCTCCCCGATTTCGACGACGTCAACCAAGACGGCGAGCTCGGGAACATCGTGCCGGGCGGCAACTTCCCGCTCGATGCGAAGGCCGGACTGCTGCCTTCCGTCGCGTGGGTGACGCCCGGCTTCGCGGACAGCGATCATCCCGCCGAGTCGATCCAAGGCGGGCAGACGTTCGTGACCGACATGCTGCGTGCGCTCGACAAGGGCCCCGACGCGTCGTCGACGATCGTGCTGCTCACGTGGGATGAATGGGGCGGCTTCTACGACCACGTCATCCCAGTACAGATCGACCAGGGCGGCTACGGCTTCCGCACGCCGCTCATCATCATCGGGCCGATGGTGAGGCACGGCTTCATCGACCACCAGCTCTTGACGAGCGACTCGTACTTGAAGCTCATCGAGGATCGGTTCTTGGGGGGCCAACGGCTCGACCCGACGACCGACGGCCGGCCGGATTCGAGACCGGACGTCCGCGAGACGCAGCCCGGACTGGGCGATATCATCAACGACCTGACGAACTAGGGGGCCGGCCCGGGGTTTGGACGCATAGCGGACGCCCCGGGCCGTATCATGTGGCCATGGCGCGAAGCGAACACCGATTTGTCGTCAAGGTCTGGCATGAGGAGGGGTTGGGAGGTCCCGGCGGCTGGCGCGGCGCGGTCGATCATCTAGGACACGACCGCCGTCTCTATTTCTCGTCGCTCGGGGACCTTATGGACTTCATCCGCGCTCGGATGACCGCGGAAGACGCGGAACCGTCGACGCCTCGCCGGCCGAGCTAGGGCCGACAAGAGCGCCCCTCGCGCGGAGCGAATCGCCGACCGTGGGCACTTCTCCGGCTGCCGCACCCTTGCGCATCTATCTGCTGGGGCAGCCGCGCTTCGAGGCGGCCGGCGCACCGTACCGTTTCACCGCGCCGCCGAAGGCGCTGCCGCTGCTCGCCTTGCTCGTGCTGCGCCGCGTCGCACCGGTGCCTCGCGAGAAGATCGCCTTCACCATCTGGGAGGACGAGACCGAGGAAGACGCGCGCGCGAACCTGCGCCGCCACATCTACCACCTCCAGCGTGCCCTCCCACCGCCGCCACGCGCGTCATCGCCGTGGGTCGTCTCCGACGGCGATTCGATCCAATGGAATCCGGAATCGGGCGCGTCGACCGACGTCGACGATTTCGAACGTCTGGCGAGCAGCGAGCGCGATCGGGCTGCGGCGGTCGAGCTGTACGGCGGCGATCTGCTCGAGGGATCGTACGACGAGTGGCTATTCGCCGATCGCGACCGGCTGCGCAACCTTTATCATTCGATCCTCGCCGAGCTCGTCGTCGAGTGCCGCGGACGGCGCGATCTCCAGCGCGCGGCCGGCTACGCGCAACGCATCCTCAACAGCGATCCGTGGCGAGAAGATGCGGTCCGCCATCTCATGGCGGTGCGCTACGAATCCGGCGACCGCGCCGGCGCTATCGCGGCGTATCAGCAATTCGACCGGCGGCTGCGCGACGAGATGGGCGTCGAGCCGATGCAGGACACGGTCGCGCTGCGCGATCTCATCATGCACAACGAACCGCTGCCGTCGGTGCTCCTGCCTACGGGCGCGCCTGCTTCGCTATCAGGCATGTCGCGCGTCGACGACGATGAAGGATCGCGAGGCGCGTCATCGTCGCCGCTCTTGCCGTTCGTCGGTCGTGACGACGAGATGGAACGGCTTCGGATGTCGTGGAGCCGCGCAGCGCGCGGGCGCGGCCGAATCGTGCTCATCGGCGGCGAGGCGGGCATCGGCAAGTCGCGTCTCGCAGGCGAGTTCGCGCTCCAAGCGCAGGCGCAGGGCGGCCGAGTGCTCATGGGGACGACGACGTATCCGGAAGGCAAGCCGTTCCAAGCGATCGCCGATGCGTTGCGCGGCGCGGCGTCGCTGCTCGTCGCTTTAGATATCGCGCCGATCTGGCTCGGCGTCGCGACGCAAGCCGTTCCGGAACTCCGCGTCCGCAAGTCCGACCTGCCGACGCCGCCCGACGTCGAACCGGCGCACGAGCGCATGCGGCTGTTCGAAGCGTTCGCCGTGTGCTTCGAAGCGCTCGCAAAACAGCGGCCGCTCGTCGTGATCCTCGAAGACCTGCACTGGGCGGGCGAAGCGACGATCGCGGCGTTGCAGTTCATCGTGCGCCGGCTCGCGCAGCAGCCCGTCCTCGTCATCGCGACGTATCGCGAGGAGGACGCGCCGCGCGTGCACCCGCTGCGCCGGATGCGTCGCGAGCTGCAGGAGGAGAACATCCTGTTCACGCTTGCGCCGACGCCGCTCGGCCGCGATCACGTCGCCGATCTGCTCGGCCGGATCGGAGCTTCGAGCGGAGCGGCGATCGCACCCGAGAGCGAGGCCGGCGCATTGCGCGAACGATGTGCCGGCAATCCGCTGTTCTTGAACGAGCTCATACAAGGCATGCGCGAGCACGGCGGTGGCGCGGGCGGCGCCGGTGCTGGTGCCGGCGCCGCGCTCCCGGTGACGACGCGCCAGGCGATCGCGCAGCGCGTTTCGCGCCTCGACGATCGTGCGCGTGCGGTCGCGGAGATCGCCGCGGTCATCGGGCAGGGCTTCGACGTCGATCTCGTCAGCGACGTCAGCGGCTGGTCCGAGAACGACGTCCTCGACGGCTTGAGCCAGCTCATCGACCGGCGCATCGTCAAAGAATCCGGGCGACGCAGCGGCTACGCGTATGCGTTCACGCACCACCTCGTGCAGGACACGATCTACGGGCAGATCGCCGACGATGCCCGCTCGACGCGCCACCGGCGCGTCGCGCGCGCGTTGGAAGAGACGTTTCCCGAGCGTATCGGCGAGTTGGCCGCCGAGATCGCGCGGCACCGCGAGCTCGGGCTCGAGCCGGAGGCTGCGGCGACGGCGTATCTCACCGCCGCTCGTCGCGCGTTCGACGTCTACGCGTACGATGAAGCGCTCATCCATCTCGATCGCTGCGTGAGGCTCGACAGCGCCGGCACGCTTCGCCGCGAGGCGCTCGGCCTGCGCGAGACGATCCGTTCGCGAAGCGGCTTGCGGCAAGCGCAGCGCGAGGATCTCGACGCGCTCGAACGATTGGCGGCGGAATCGGGCGATCCGGTCTTCGTCTGCGACGTGCTGCGGCGCTCGATCTTCTACGCGCGTGCGGTCGGCGAGCCGGAGCGCGAAGGCGCGCTCGTCGAAGAATTCGCGGCGCTTGCGGCGGCCTCAGGCGACAAGCGGGTCCGCGCGGAATCGCTCGTCACGAAGGCCGCGTACGCGGCGCTCGTCGGCGACCACGACCTCGGGATGAGCGCCGCGACTGAAGCGCTGGGCATGTATCAAGAGCTCGGCGACGCCGCCGGCCAATGGGATGCGCAGTGCCGGCGTTTCGAAATCGAAGCGAGCACCGGCGGATTCGAGACGACGATGACGATGCTCGGCGAGCTGCGCAAGATCGTCGCGGTGACGGGCGACCGCTATCTGCTCGTCCGAGCGCTCACGTCGGCGACGCACGCGGCGATCGCGAGCCAGCACTATGAGGCGTGTCTCGAACTCGCGGCCGAGGCGCGCGATCTCTTCAAACGCATCGGCGATCGCGACGCCGAGGCGGACGTCGTCATGCACGAGGCATCGGCGCTCAACCGGATGTCGCAGTTCGAGCAAGCGCGGAGGCGTTACGAAGAGGCGGCCGCGCTGTACGCTTCGATCGGGAGGCGTCAGGGGCTGGCCGCGGTCGCCGTCAACAGCGGTCTCGTGAGCGTCCACCTCGGGCTGCTCGACGAGGCGGAAGAGTCGATGCGCAAAGCGCACGCGCTCTTCACGTCGCTGGGGAACGTCCGCGGTCAAGCGGCGTGCGCGATCAACCTCGGGTTCGTCCAGCTCATGCGGAAAAATCCGGCCGCCGCGAGAGAGACATCGCTCGCCGCGCTCGACATCGCTCGCTCGATGCAGCACGCGCACTACGAGGCGTCGGCCCTTGCGAACCTCGGGCAGGCCGAGCGAGACCTCGGCGATCTCGCAGGCGCGATCGAGCACATGTCGGCGTGCGTCGCGATCCGGCGCGCGCGCGGCACGCCGGCCGACAATATCGACGACATCGTCAACCTCGCGTACGTGTACATGCTTGCCGGCGACCTCGACGCGGCCAAGCCGCTCGCCGACGAGATGCTGCCCGCGCTCGACTCGATGTCGACCGTCGTCTTCATGCCGCAATTCGCGCTTTGGATGGCCGCGCAGGTGTTCCGCGGCATCGGCGATCGCGAGCGCGCGAAGGCGATGCTCGAGAAGGCGCACGAGGCGGTCGAGAAGCAGGCGGCGCTGATCGCTTCAGCGACCGAGCGCTCGTGCTTCTTGGATCTCGAAACGCACCGCGAGATCGGGGCAGCGTACGCGCGAAAGCGCTGGCCGGCGCTCGATGCCTCTGTTGATGGCCTGAAGAACGGCGGCAGGGGTCGTGCCGTGCGCGTTCCGGTGAAAGCGGTCGACGATGGGCGTTGATGCCGGCGGCCCGGGTTCGCCATCAGCGTCGACGCAGCGCTGGTCGTGGGTCATCGTGTGGCTCATGGCCGCCTTCACCATCGTCACGAGCGTCTGGACGAGCCTCATTCCTGGCGGTCTCGTCGGCATCATCAACACGGTGCTGCTCGTCGCGTTCGCGCTCGTCCACGGCATCGCGGTCTACGGCGGGAGGACGATGTTCTGGTTGATCGTCGTGTGTCTGGTCGTCAGCAACGTCGCCGAGAACGTGAGCATCGTGACGGGATTCCCGTTCGGGCATTATCATTACACCGATGTGTTGGGCGTGAAGCTCTTCCTCGTGCCCGTGACGATCGGCGGCGCGTACTTCGGCGCCGGCTATCTCGCGTGGACGGTCGCGCTGGCTCTGCTCGGGCGCGCGGGCACTGCGTTGGATGGTTTTGCGCGCTGGGCCGTGCCGCTCGTCGCCGCCGTCTTGATGACGAGCTGGGATTTCATGCTCGACCCCACTGCCTCGACCATCAACAAGTGGTGGATATGGGAGCAGGGAGGCGGCTTTTTCGGCGTGCCGCTCTCGAACTATCTCGGGTGGCTCTTGACGGTGTTCGTGTTCTTCACGATCTTCTCGGCTGTCGTGGCGGCGCGGTTTCGCGGTCTGCAGGGCGCGACGCCCGCTTCGTTTTGGATCACAGCGGTTGCGATGTACGCGCTGCTCGGCGTGCGGTACGTGTTGCTGAATGCGCTTCCGTCGGCCGAGACGACGTACGTCGATGCAGCCGGACACGCGTGGCTCAAGCACGACATCTACGAAACGGCGGCGCTCTGCGCGATCTTCACCGTATTCGCGTTCTCGCTGCTCGCGGCGCTGCGATTGAAGGAGCCCGCACGTGGCTGAGGGGCCGACTGTGAAACAGACGACGAACGTCTTGGTCGAGCTTGACGGGCCGCTGGCGCGTCTCACGCTCAACCGGCCCGAGAAGCGCAACGCGCTGTCGCTCGAGACGATGGAAGAGCTGCTCGCCGGCCTTCGTCATATCGGCGATCTGCCGGAAGTGAAGGTCGTCATCTTAGGTGCGCGGGGCAGCGTGTTCTCCGCCGGCCACGACCTGAGCGAAATGGTAGATCGCGATCCGGAAGCGTATCGGCGCATCTTCGACGTCTGCGTCGAGATGATGGAGGCGATCCAGACGATACCGCAACCGGTGATCGCGTCGGTTCAGGGCCCGGCGACGGCCGCCGGCTGCCAGCTCGTCGCGACGTGCGATCTCGCCGTCGCCGTCGACACCGCCTGGTTCGCGACGCCCGGGGTGAAGATCGGGCTGTTCTGCTCGACGCCGATGGTCGCGGTCAGTCGCGCGATCGGCCGCAAGCGCACGATGGAGATGCTTCTGACCGGCGATCCGATGCCGGCGAGCGAGGCGAAGGAAGCCGGTCTCGTCAACCGCGTCGTGCCCGCAGGTCAGCTGGAGGCGGCTACCCGCGAGCTCGCCGAGAAGATCGCAGCCCTCAGCCCGACCGTCATCGGCCTGGGGAAGCAGGCGTTCTACAAGCAGATCGATTTGCCGCAGCACGAAGCGTACGCGTATACGGCCGAGGTGATGGCGTTCAACGCCGCACTCGCCGACGCGCATGAGGGCATCACGGCGTTCCTCGAAAAGCGGAAGCCG
The DNA here is from genome assembly GCA_035710745.1 of Candidatus Eremiobacteraceae bacterium. Lineage (NCBI taxonomy): Bacteria > Bacillati > Vulcanimicrobiota > Vulcanimicrobiia > Candidatus Eremiobacterales > Candidatus Eremiobacteraceae > Candidatus Eremiobacteraceae bacterium. Next base: position 11,434 of record DASTCX010000014.1, read on the forward strand.
GACTGGCGCCAGACCCGGCAGCAGCCCTAGAACTCTGTCCCCCGGCTAGGCTTTTCCCGAAATTCATCGGCCAGACTCTTGACAGGGAGGGTTAGTTTGTTGTATTAGTCAAATGACTAATACGCGCGCCCAACCCGGTGGCTAAGGAGGCACACCCCGATGGCGACTCAGACGCAAGCCCAACCCTCGACCAGATCCAAGACCTACGTGCTCGAAGGCACGCTGCTCGAAGCCTGTTCCTGCCGGACGCTGTGCCGCTGCTGGATCGGGGAAGACCCCGATCACGGCTCGTGCGACGCGTTCAACGCCTATCACATCGACAAAGGCGAGATCAATGGCATCGACGTTTCGGGATTGACGTACGTCCAGGTCGTCAAGATCCCCGGCAACGTGCTGGTGCCCAAGAGCTGGCGGCGGGTGACGTACGTCGACGCGGCCGCGACCGAAGCGCAGCGCAACGCGATCCTTGACGCCTGGCACGGCCGGCTCGGCGGACCGCTCGCAGACCTCAACGGCCTCATCGGCGAGGACATCGCGACCCACACGCTACCGATCGAGCACGCGCTCAAGGGCGGCGAGGGGACGATCTCGGTCGGCGACAAGGTGCGCGCGACGATGGCCCCCTACAAGAGCGCGTACGGCGCAGTCACGACGCTGCGCGACAGCGCCTTTAGCACGATCGCCGGCGCGCCCGCCTACGTGTCGAAGGCGTCCGAGCACGTCGTCAACATCCCCGAGCACGGCATGGTGTGGTCGTTCAAGGACTGCAACGCCATTCAGGGCGACTTCCGGTTCGAAGGCTGACGGATCGTGATCGCCCCAAACGCGATAGGCCCAAACACGAAAGAAGAAGGGGGCGGTCGAGATTTATCTCGACCGCCACGGCCCCCCCAATTCGATGGAAAAGGGAGCGGTCGAGATTTATCTCGACCGCCACGGTCCTTCCAATTCGATGGAAAAGGGAGCGGTCGAGATTTATCTCGACCGCCACGGCCTAGCCAGTCCGAAAGCTCGTCTTCGGTCGAGCTAAAGCTCGACCGCTACAAGAACGCGGCGTCGAAAAGGCGATCGTCGGTCGTGCCGATGCTCGGCGGCGTTGTCGCGGCGGCATGGATGGTCGCGATATGGGCCGAGATGAGCGGTGCTGCAACGCAAGTCCATCATCACGCGCTCTACGAGAGCGGCCGCCCGTTCTGGCTCGCTGCCCTCATCCTCGTGATCGCCTGGCAAGTCATGACCGCGGCGATGATGCTGCCCTCGTCGCTCGGCTTCATGAAGATGTACGCTGCCGCGGCCGCGGGGGCACCCGGTTTCGGCCGCGCGCTTGCGGCGCTGCTCCTCGGCTATTTCGGTGTCTGGTCGGTGTTCGCGCTCGTCGCGTTCGCCGGCGACATGCAGCTCCACAGGCTCGTCGACGCATGGCCGTGGCTCGGAGCGCACGCGCAGGTGATCCCAGCGGGCACGCTCGCGTTCGCAGCGATCTACCAATTCACACCGCTCAAAGATGCATGCCTGAAAGCGTGCCGTCATCCGGGTGCGTACCTGATGCGGCACTACAAGCGGGGCACGGTCAACGGATTGCGGATCGGCCTCGGTCACGCGGCGTTCTGCGTCGGCTGCTGTTGGGCGCTCATGCTCGTCATGTTCGCGGCCGGCGTCGCCCATCTCGCGTGGATGGGCGTGCTCGGCGCGATCATGCTCGTGGAGAAGGGCGTGCGCGGCGGCGACCGGATCGTCGCGCCCGTCGGCTTCGCGCTCGCCGTACTCGCAGCGATTGCGTTGTTCGTGCCGGGCGCGGTACCAGGGATATGACGGCCCGCTGCGCGTAGTCGCAGCGGAGGAGGATTACGACGATCAAAGCATCGCAACGCGCGCGCATCGGCGTCACGCAGGCGCGCGAAGAGGCGGAACAGGCGCTGCTCGACGCGGCCGAAAGGCTGCTCGTGAGCATCGGCTACGCGAACATCACGACCCGCAAGCTCGCAGAAGAAGCGGGCGTCAACCACGGCCTCGTCCACTACTACTTCGGATCGATGCAGGAGCTGCTGCTGCAGATGCTCGAGCGCTTCACCGACAGGCTCATCGAGCGTCAGCGCGCGATGTACGCGGCGCCCGGCCCGTTCATCGACAAGTGGCGGGCGGCGATGGGCTTTCTCGAAGACGATGCGGCGAGTGGCTACGCGAAGGTGTGGTTCGAGCTTCAGGCGCTCGGGTGGAACGATCCGAGCATCCGCAAGCGCGTCGCGCAAGTCAACCTCGCGTGGTGGCGCGTCGTCACCGACGCATTCGAGAAGGCGTACGACGAATACGGCATCGATCGCAAGCAGTATCCGCTCGAGGCGATCGTCGCGCTCGTGAGCACGTTCAACCAGGGGATGCATCTCGAGGTCCTGTCGGGGATCAGTCACGGCCATCGCGCGCTGCTCGATCTCATCGACGGCTGGCTCGTAAGGCAAGAGAAGCAGAGGAGACGCAAGCGATGAAAGCGCGGCTGCCGGACCGCACGGGCGATGCCTATCGAGAGGGTGTCCGGATCTCGTACGAGGTCTTCGGCGACGGCCCGCACACGATCGTGCTCATGCCGCCCTGGGCGATCAACCACTCGCGGACGTGGAAGGGACAGATCCCCTATCTCGCGCGTCATTTCCGCGTCGTCACGTACGACGCGCCCGGTAACGGAGCATCGGACCGGCCGCAAGATCCGGCCCAGTATACCGATTGGAAGCGCGTCGCCGACGCGATCGCCGTCATGGATGCGACCGATACGAAGAGCGCGGTTCTCGTCGGCATCTGCACGGAAGCCTGGACCGCCGGACTGCTCGCCGGCGAACATCCGCACCGCGTCGACGGGCTCGTCTTCATCGCGCCGGTGTCGCCGTACGGGGAGTCGATGCCCAAGCGCGAAGCGACGAGCTTCGACGAAGTGTTGGACGAGCACGAAGGCTGGGCGAAAGAGAACCGCTATTATTGGCTTTCGAACTACCGCGACTTCCTGCAGTTCTTCTTCGCGGAAGGGCTGTGGGAGCCTCATTCGACGAAGCAGATCGAAGATTGTGTCGGGTGGGGGCTCGAGACCGATCCAAAAACGCTCATCGCGACCGTCGATGCACCGGAATATCTCGCGACCCTGAAGCCCGGCGATCCGGAGCTCGACGAGATATATAAGAAGATCGATTGCCCGGTGCTCGTCATCCACGGCGAGCAGGACCAGCTCGTCTCGCCGACGCGCGGTGTCGAAGTGGCAAAAAGGATAGGCGCAGAGCTCGTCATCGTCGAGAACGGCGGCCACGCGCTGTGGGCGCGTCAGCCGGTGAAGATGAACCTCATGCTGCGCGGGTTCGGAGACCGCGTGTTCGGATCGTCGTCGACGGCGCCGTCGATCGCGAACGGCGGCAGCGGTTCGCGTTGGCGAACCGGTCGCTCGCGGGGACGACGCGCTTTATACATCTCGTCGCCGATCGGGCTCGGGCACGCGCAACGCGACCTCGCGATCGCTCGCGAGCTGCGCAAGCTCCATCCTGATCTCGAGATCGATTGGCTCGCGCAAGATCCGGTGACGCGTGTCTTGGAGGCGGAAGGCGAGCGGATCCACCCGGCGAGCCGGTTCCTGTCGAGCGAAAGCAAACACATCGAGGTCGAGTCGGGCGAGCACGACCTGCACGCCTTCCAGGCGATGCGCCGGATGGACGAGATCCTCGTCAACAACTTCATGGTTTTCCACGACATCGTCCGAGATGCGCCGTACGACGTCTGGATCGGCGACGAGTCGTGGGAGCTCGACTACTACCTCCACGAAAACCCGGAGGAGAAGCGCGCGGCGTACGTCTGGATGACGGACTTCGTCGGCTGGATACCGATGCCGGACGGCGGCGAGCACGAGCGTTTCCTCACCGCCGACTACAACGCGGAAATGATCGAGCACATAGCGCGCTATCCGCGGCTGCGCGACCGTTCGATCTTCGTCGGCAGCCCGGACGATATCGTGCCCCAAACATTCGGGCCGGGGTTGCCGCAGATCCGCGAGTGGAGCGAGAAGCACTACGAATTCTCGGGTTACGTGACGGGGTTTGATCCGTCGTCATTGGGCGACCGGGCCGCGCTGCGAGCCGAGCTCGGCTACAAGCCGGACGAGACGGTCTGCATCGTAACGGTCGGCGGTTCGGGCGTCGGCGGGTCGCTGCTGCGCAAGGTCATCGCGTCGTTTTCGGCCGCGAAGCGTCTCGTGCCGTCGCTGCGGATGATCGCGGTAGCCGGGCCGCGCATCGATCCGGCGTCATTGGGGGCCGCCGACGGCCTTGAGATCCGGCCGTACGTCCACAACCTGTATCGCCATTTGGCGGTGTGCGACATCGCGGTCGTGCAGGGCGGGTTGACGACGGGCATGGAGCTTGCCGCGAACCGGCGTCCGTTCTTGTACTTTCCGCTGCGCCACCACTTCGAGCAATGGTTCCACGTCCGACATCGGCTCGATCGCTACGGCGCGGGTCGCTGCATGGACTACGAGACCGCGACGCCCGACGTCATCGCCGAAGCGATCGCCGCCGAACTGAAGCGGAAGATCGATTACCGACCGGTCGAAACCGATGGCGCCGCCCGAGCGGCCGCCTCCATCGCGCAATTGCTCTAGCGAATACTTCGACGTAAGCTCTCGACCGTTATTAGGATGGGGAGCGGTCGAGATTCATCTCGACCGCCGCGGCCTCACGAGTGCTCGCTCGTCTCCGGTCGAGCTAAAGCTCGACCGCAGCCTGCTAAATTGATGCAAGCTCGTCTCCGGTCGAGCTAAAGCTCGACCGCTCCCTGCCAAGTCGATGCGAGCTCGTCTCCGGTCGAGCTAAAGCTCGACCGCTCCCTGCTAAATTGATGCAAGCTCGTCTCCGGTCGAGCTAAAGCTCGACCGCTCCCTGCCAAGTCGATGCAAGCTCGTCTCCGGTCGAGCTAAAGCTCGACCGCTACACGCCAAATTGATGCGAGCTCGTCTCCGGCCGAGCTAAAGCTCGACCGCTACAAATCCATCGTCGCGAGCCCTTGTGTCATCACACCTTTTCTCATATGACAGGCTGAGGGCCTGACCGGCCCCCTCGTTTTGGGTCACACGCCCCCACGGCATGATGACGGACGTCACGAAAAGTCGACCAATGTCGCCTCGTGCCGCAAATCACTTCTTCCTCGCTGTCACGGTTTGTAGGGGCCTCATAGTCGAATAGATATATGAGGCGCCCATACACAAGGCTCAAAGAACCGGGTGCTGCGGAGTTGTGGTGTTCGACAAAAACGAATTGAGGATAAAGCGGAGTGGGTCGCGTTCGCGCGGCTTTTCGCTCATGGAGATCATGGTCGCGTTCGTCCTCGCACTGACCGCGGTCTTGACGCTTCTCGGCGTTTTCCCGCAAGGCATCACGTCGATTCAAGAGAGCAGCGACTCGATCCAAGCGCAAGCGATCGCTCAAGCATATCTCGACTACATCCGTGAGTACTACCAAACCGAGACCGGCGTTCCGTCGGGATTCCCCGCCTCGGGCACGTCGTTCAGCTGCACGCCAGGCGGCGTCCAACCGCTCCAGTTCCGCGGCGTCACCCAGTCGCAGATGCAGTTCAACTGCATCTACACATACTCGAACGTCGCAGTCGGCACGACGCCCGAACATCGCATCGATTTCACCGTCAGCTGGTCGTCAGAACAGCGCGGCAGCCAGTCGAGGACGTACGAGGAATATGTCATCAACTAAGCTTGCCGCAAAACGCGGCTTCACGCTCGTCGAGGTCATGGTCAGCTCGGTGATGGCGGCCATGTTCTTCACGATGCTTTACGGCATGTTCTTACCGGTGCTCAGCGTCTCGTCAGCGAGCAGCTCGAAAGCCGATACGCTATCCGCGGCGACGACGGCGCTCTACCAATTGGAAGCCGACATCCGCGTCGGCACGACGAACGGCATCACCGTCGGCTCGGCCGCCGCGACACCGCAACCGACCCTCGGCTCGGCGGCGGAAGTCACGGAACTCGCGGTCGAAGTGCCCGAATTGTTCGCGAACACAAACGACAACTACGGCCAGACGGTCTACGACTCGGGGACCGGCCTTTCCGACTTCGCATCGTACGTCGTATACGCGCTCGTCTCTGAATCGGGCGGGTCTTGCGATTCGACGCACCCGTGCGATCTCTACCGGGAGACCTGGCCTATCGGGTCCTCGTCGACGGCCGCGCAATCGATCGAGCTGACGCAGCCGGGCGAGCTCGCGACGCTTGTCGGCTCGATTTCGACCAACGGCCGACTGCTCGCGCGCAACATCACGAGTTTCCAGATCGCGAACCAGACGATAACCTGCGGCGGCGCCTGCCCAAACGGCCCCGCGCGTCCTGAGGTCGACCTCGAACTCGCGCAATACGCGACCGACCAACAAGGCAAGGTCAGCCAGACAAGTTACCAGACCCAAGTCTTCGTGAGGAACAACTAAGGAGTGCATACCATGCGAGAAGTTCGACGCAACCGGCACGATCGCGGCTTCGCGATCGTGATGGTGCTTTTCGTCATCGGGTTGCTGTTGGTGCTCGGCGCAGCGCTGACGATGACCTCGGTGATGAATTCGCAGAACACGGTCAGCGCAGACGCCCGCCAGCGCGCGTACAACACCGCGGAATCGGGCATCGCCGACGTCATGACGCAGCTCGGCAACGGCACGATCACGGCATCGACGACGGGTTGGGTCAACGGCAATACGTTCCCGTCGCAGACCGACACGAACTCGACCTACGACTATCAGATCAACATCAACACGAGTTCGGCCCCGGTCGCCGTGCAAGATCCGCTGACGAACACAGGCCAGACGTGCTCGTCGACGTCCAACCCAGGCACCGGCTGCGTGGCCGTGCCGGGGCTCGGGGCATTCGTCACGGTCCGTGGCCATTATTTGAACCATCAGATGAACGCCGAAGTGGTCGCGCTCTCGAATGACCTCACGCTCAACGGCTACACGCTGTTGACGAAGGGCAACGCGGGCACGAACGGCAACGGCAACATCGCTTCGGATCCGTGCCTTTCGAACACGGGCTGCGGCGGCTCGGCGCCGTCAACGCACAACGTCAAAGCATTCACGGACGGCAGCTTCAACGGCGGCAAGGGCGTGATCGACGGCATCGTCCAGTCGGTCGGCACCGCGACCGCTACTCTGCCTAGCGGCTGTTCTTGGTGCGTCGCGCAGTCAGGAGCCTCCGCCATCGCGTTTCCGTCGAGCAACAACCTGGTCCAAGACGAGAACACGTGGAAGAACGACGCGACCACCCAAGGCCACTTCTACAACTCGACCGCGACGCTGCCGAGCAGCATCAACATCGGACCGGGCCAGACGTTCTTCATCGATCAGGGCATCGACCTGAAGGACATCTCGATCACGAACGGCGGCGGTATCCTCGTCGTCACCGGCGCTGTGACCGAGACCGGCAACCAGGCCGACTCCAACTACAACCTCAGCTCCAACTGCAACACCGACTGTAGTTGCCGGGCGAAGGCGCAGTTGATCGACCTGTCGACCAGCGGCGTCGCGCTGCATGGCGAGGGCACCGGCAAAGGCAACCTGGCCTCGCAAGGCGTCATCTTCGCGCCGAGCGGTCCGGCCACCAACGTCGGCAATGCGTCGCTACAAGCCGCGATCGTCGCGGCTAGCGCGCAGATCGGCGGCGCGGGCGACATGACCGCGGATACATGCGCGGCGCAAGCGCACATCAACATCCCAGGCTACAACATCACCGGCTACGGCGAATATTGATCGCGAAGACCCATCTCGCAAGCGCTCCTCACCGCGCCGGCAACCCGGCGCGGTTTTCTTTTTCCGTGGCCGCTCGAGGTGACTGGAGCGGTCGACCTTTACGGTCGACCGCAGACGACCTAACAAGTCGAAAGACCGCGGCGGTCGAGCTGAAGCTCGACCGTTACATCCGCATCTACCTGGGCGGGAGCGGGCGCTCGCGTTCGACGCGGCCCTTGCGAAAGGCGACGCTGATGCGCGGCCCCACATTGTCCTTCGTCTTCGGGATGCCGTGATCGTAGTTGAAGTGGCTCTCGAAGCTCATCACGAGGAGGCTGCCGGGTTCGAGGTCGAGGTCGAGGATGCGTCGCGGTTTGAATCGGCTGCGGATCGTCATGCGCCGCACGGCGCCGAGACTGACGAGCGCGACAGGTGGCTTTTCCGGCGTGGGTTCGAGCCGATCGCCATGCGGTGCGACGCTGTCGTCGCCGTTTCGATATAGGTTGAGCCCGGCCGACGTGAAGCGCACCTTGCAGAACGCTTCGACGTCGGGCACCATTCGGGCGATCGGTTCCGGCAGCGCATCATCGAGCTTGAACGACGCGACGAGTCGAGGCACGGCGACGATGCGATCGTACATCGGACGCTCTTCAGAGCGCCATTCGACGCCAGCGCGCAACTGCTCGAACCACGCAGCAATCGTCGTTTGATCGAACAGATTACGACGATATATGATGCGTCCCAATTCGTCATCGACGAGCGTTTGGGTCTCAGGGGGTTGGGAAAAATATAGTTGCATAAGCATGCGAGTGTTCGCCCGCTGCGAGTGTGACCCCCGTCGCTGACTCAGGCGAGCGATTCGACAGAGAATGATATCGGGATGCGCCGCGCAGCTGCGGCGCAAGGAGTTGGAAGAACATGGATGCTCTCGTCATCGTGCTGCTCGTGATCATCTTACTCGTCGTGACGGGCCACGCGAATCTCTAGACAGAGATATTGAATGGGAGCGCCGGTCCATAAGTGGCCGGCGTCCCAGGCACGGGCCGTCGGGGTGCCGAAACCGGGCCTCCGATGAGCGGTGCGTCTACCCTTGAAGTCGTCAACGTCATCGCCACCGTGAGCACCCTTTTGGTGCTCACGGCTACGAGCGTTGCCGCGATGATCCAACTTCGGCACATGCGGGTCAGCAACCAGCTCGGTGCGTTGATGTCCCTCGAACACGAATTCCACACGGAAGAGCTCCAGAAATCATTCCGTTTCGTGCAATTCGAGTTCAGCCAACGCATGCACGATCGCGGGTATCGAGGGGAACTCGAGCGCATCGGCTTCATCGATTCGCGGATCCATCCGGAGATGGACGTCCTCAACTGGTTCAACGAGATGGGTACGCTGCTGAAGAACCAGCTCGTCGACGAGACGACGTTCATGGAGCTGTTCGGCCGCCTTGCGGTCCAGTACTGGGAGATCCTAACGCCCGCGATCGCCATCGTCCGGCGCCGGCGAGGCGAAGCGCAATTCCACAACTTCGAGTATCTCGCGATCCGTGCGCGTAAATGGCTGTCGGACCATCCGCACGGCGACTTCCCGAAAGGCGCGCCCCGAATACCGATCCTCGATGAGTGGCGCGAAGAGGACAGCAAAGAGCCCCAACCCCTCGAATCCTGATCAAAATCGGCGCGCGTCAAATGGAGCGGTCGACCTTTTACGGTCGACCGCCACGGCGTTGCCTAGCGCTTCGCTTTCTTCGTGGGCCGAGTCAGATCGGGTGCGTCTTCGCCGAGCGCCGTCGCTAGATCGATCTGATGGTCTTGCTCGTTGACGAGGATCGCGCGGATCTGCTCGGCCATCGCGAACTCGCCGAGCTCCTCGCATTGCCGGACGCGCTCACGATAGTTGCGGATCGTCTCGTTCTCGTTCTCAAGATCGAAGCGGAGCATCTGCTCGGCGGATTCGGACGTGCGAACGGGCTTCGGCGTGACCGTCGGCATCGCACCAAGATAGTCGATCTGACGCGAGATGATGAGCGCGTGTTCGAGCTCTTGCTTCGCGTGCTCTTCGAGCTGCGCGGCGATGCTCATGTACGCGGCACCTTTGAGCACCTGCGAGTAGACGACGTAGCCGATTATCGCTTGGTATTCGCGCGAAAGGTCTTCGTTCAACAGCTCAGCGAGCCCGGCTCGCGAGATGGTTGTTTGGCCGTTCGAAGATGGCATGGTAGGCTGCTCCTGTATAGGGGGTGGTTTCGAAGGAGCGTACCCTTGGGCGGAGCGACGCAAAACGCCCTCTAGAAATGGCCGCGGCGGTCGAGCCAAAGCTCGACCGCTACAAGCCTCTTGGGTTACCGGGCGGGACCGACGGCGACACCGAAGCCGAGGTTGCCGGCGGGCTCGTTGATCACGTTGTCGGGCGACGAACTGCCCGGCTTGTACTCGTCGACCCCACCGCCGGTCATGGCGTAGAGCGTGCCGTCGGGCATGACCGTCAGGTCCTCCGCGCCACCGTTGATCATGCGCGTCGGGTTTTCAGAACCCGGCGCAAACACCGCGATGACATCGCTGTTATATGTAGAGACGTACATGTTGCCTGCACCGTCAACGGCCAATCCAGGACCGCCGAGACCGCTCAGGTTCACCTTCAGCTCCGTCACCTTGAGCGTCGTGACGTTGAGCTTGAAGATGTGGTAGCCGTCCTTGAACGTCGAGGCGCCGACAAGCAAGTTGCCGCGGCGATCAAAGGCCATCTGATCCGACTCCAACGCATAGCCGTTGAAGTTCAGCGGTACCGTCTTCGATATCGAATCGCTACCCGGCGCGTAGATCGCGACGCAGTCGCCGGTGCAGTTGTTCGCGAGCCGCTCGTTGACGTAGACCGTACCGTCCTTGCCGACCGCGACCTCGGTCGGATACCAAAGCCCGTCGTTGAGGACTTTGAACGGGAAGCCTTCGCCCGGATGGAATTCCGTGATGCCTGTCGTCGGCGCGCCTTGCGGGATGTTCGCGACGTAGAGCGTGCCGACCGAGTCGACCCACATGCCGAACGGTCGCACCGTTCCGTGATTGATGATCCGCTGCGGCTGCGACGGATGTGCTCCGAGAGCCGCCGGATAGACGAAGACCTGCCCGATACCGGGCGCCCCATCGAAACTCGAGAGATAGACGACATTGTGCGTGCCGCTGTTCTGCTGCACGAACGCATTTCCGCTGCGCGAAGGCGTAGCGATGGCCGATGATGTGCCGGCCGAGCCGCAGCCGGCGACGACAGCGGCGAACGCGACAGCCGTCAACCCCAGGCGCAAGGAGTTCATAGACATCTCCAACCGTCCTTATCGTGACATCTACCCTGTCAGGTCCAGGCTAGCGCGCGCACCTTAAACCGTGCTGAAGCGGTCGCGGCGAAAGTCGTTTCAGTTTTTCAGATTCATCATCGAGCCCGGCCGGCTATCCATAAACTCGATGTGCGAGATGACCGCGTTCCAGGCTGACGACGAGATGCCGATCGGGCTTCGAAACGGACTCTCGAGCTCGAAGATGAGCACCATCATCGTCGCGATGATGACCGCGACCGCGCCCGTCATGACGAGATGCGCGCCCGCGCTCTCGACTTGGAAGAGGTAGCAGAAGCCGACGACGACGATCGCGCCGATGAACAGCACGATCCATTGCAGCTCGGTGAGCGCCGCATCGCTGCCGCTCAAGCGCTGCTGGCGCGCGTCGTGTAGCGTGTTGAGCAACGCGATCTCGGCCGCCTGCGCGTTGGACTCGGTCGCATCGCGAGGGCGCAGCTGACCGACGGCGGTCGTCGCATCCATGATGATCGTGTCGCCCTGCAGGCTGAACCCGCCGTCGCGCATCTTCGGCCACTCGTCGTCGATCATGACGTGAGAGTAGTCGAGCATGTCCGCGCGCATGACGCGGCGCGCTGCGGGAGCTCGACCGCGTCGTGCCAGGCATCGAGGACGCTCGCCGTCTCCGACGCAAGTCGTTCTTGCGCCGTCTGATAGTGTTCCCAGGTGACGACGGTCATGAAGCCGAGGACGACCGCGTAGAGCGTGCCGACGACGGCGATGATGAAACCGGCGACTTCGTTGCGCCTGACGAATTCAGCCGACTTGAAGCGCCGGTGGACGAGTATCTGCCCTCCACAGGCGAGGGCCGCAGCGAGTACGATCGCGAGGAAAAGCAAAAGGTACGGCGGGATAGCGTAGAGCCCCATCAGGCTTTGAGGAACGTGCCTTCTTGCAGTTCCGTGAACGCCTCGCGCAGCTGCTCCTGGGTGTTCATCACGATGGGTCCGTACCACGCGACCGGCTCGCCGAGCGGCTTGCCAGATACGAGGAGAAAGCGGACGCCGTCCTCGCCCGCTTGGACGACGACCTCGTCACCATCGTCGAAGAGGACGAGCGATTTGTTCTCCGCGTTTGCAGGCGGCGCGGTGTCCGCCCAGGCGACCGGTTCGGTCGGCACGTCGAGCGGATCGGACGCGTTCGCGAATTTGCCGTCGCCCGCGAAGACATACGCGAAGGCGTGCCGCGTCGTCTCGACTGGGATCGAGCGTTTGCGGCCGGCCGGTACCGTGACGTCGAGATAGATCGGATCGATCGCGACCTCGTCGACAGGACCGCGCTTGCCCCAGAACTCGCCGCAGACGATGCGCACGTGCGTGCCGTCGTCGTCGGTCACCTCGGGTATGTCGCCGGAGATGACCTCTTGATAGCGCGGCTTCATCATCTTGAGCTTGGACGGCAGGTTCGCCCACAACTGAAAACCGTGCATGCGTCCGGTCGTGTCGCCCTTGGGCATCTCTTGATGGATGATGCCGCGACCCGCGGTCATCCACTGGACGTCACCCGATGCGATCGTGCCGCTGTGCCCGATGCTGTCGCCATGTTCGACGGAGCCGGCGAGCACGTAAGTGATGGTCTCGATGCCGCGATGCGGGTGCCACGGGAAACCCGGCAAGTAGTCGGCGGGGACGTCGTTGCGGAAGTCGTCGAGCAGCAAGAACGGGTCGAAGTCGGACGTATTGCCGAACCCGAACGCTCGCCGGAGATGGACGCCCGCGCCTTCGAGCGTCGGCTTCGATTTGATGAGGCGCTTGATCGGTCGAACTGACATGGGCCCGGCTTTCGCGAAGGCGATTTGAAGTTCTTTTAGTCCTTGGCGGACGGATTGTAGAGGTCGCGGTAGACGAACGCCAAGATGATCTGATAGCCGAGGAACGTCATGATCGCGCACGACCAAGCGAGGACGCGCGGATCGGGCCACACGAAGACGAGCACGAGCGGGATGAACTCGACCGCTTGCATGACGGTCCAGAACGACTTACCCGAAACGCGAAGCGCATCGACGTAGGGAAGGAAGAGCTCGATGTTCGGTTCGCGCTGCGCGAGCCTTCGCGTGTGGCGCGCGAAGAACGACGCGTAGCAGAGCACGAAAAACACGGAGATGAAGCGCAGCGTCAAGGCGTTCGAGAGCAGCGCGAGCATCGAGCCGAAGAACGCGTATTGCAGGTATGACATCCCGGCGAGCAGTGCGGCCGACGTCGACTGCGCCCAGCCGCGCACGATGAAGCCGCCCGTCCAGATGACGACGGCGACGCTGGCAATCGCGACGAGCGCGTTCGTCGGCACATCGACGACCGGGGGCGGATTGAGCAGCCAATTCATCGGATTGCTTCTAGGAAAAGCATTTGTGCCGCGTCCATCAAACGACTCCGCCCATACATGTTGTGCAGGGCCGAAAACGGTTGTTACGCCCGATACGCGGGCTGTCCTTGGACGATGCGGCTGGTCGCCGTCATCGCCGTCGGTCTAGCCGGCTGCAGCGCGCTGCCGCATCACTCCGGCATCTACGCGATCATCGATCTTGCGCCGCACGCCCAAGTGAAGGCGCTCGTACCGGCGGAGGCCGGTCACGTGCTCGTCGTCGCAGACGACCTGCAGACCCACAACGACACACTGATCGATGTGGCGTCCGACGGCTCCGTGAAAGCGCTGCCGGTGAGCGGGAACTGGCACGACATCACCGGCATTTCGCGTGGCACGGATGGAACCGTCTGGTTGTCGGCAGGCGATCCGCGAACGCGCCGCTACGAAGTCGCGCGCTATGCATCCGGCCGCGTCGAGTTCGAGCGTCGAACGGCAGGCTCGGCCGCATCGATCGCTGGCGCGCCGGATGGTTCCGCTTGGGTGGCGGAGACGTCGAACGATGAGATCAGGCATATCACAAGCGCCGGCGAACTCACGGAATTCAAGCTTGCGCGGATCGCTTTGGTGCCTCACGCCGGTCCGTGGAGCATCGCGATCGACAAGCTCGGTGATGCGTGGTTCACGCTCACGTGGGCGGACGCGATCGGGCGGATGACACCCGCGGGTAGGCTCTCCATATTCAAGGTCAAGACCCCGAATAGCCGGCCGCAGGGGATCGGCATAGGCCCGGACGGCGATGTGTGGTTCACCGAACTGACCGCGAATAGGATCGGACGGATCTCACCCGCCGGCGCCGTGACGGAGTTCGCGAGTCCGAGTATCCGAGACAATCCGCACGCGATAGTCGCCGGCATGAACGACGACCTCTGGTTCTGCGAGATCGGCACCATCGGTCGAATCACAACGTCAGGCGAGATCACGACTCGGCTGGCGCCGTTCGGTGCGTGCGGCGGGATCGGGGTCGATCGGTCAGGGCAGGTCTGGTTCACGCAAGACATCCCGTCGGCCTTATTTCGTGGACCAACGCGAACGGCAGTCGCGACGTTCACGGAAACGGACTGGTCGGAACGCTAGTTTGACGTCATTCGCGCAAGGCCGCGGCGGTCGAGCTAAAGCTCGACCGCTACATTCATCTTTAGTAAGGCGGCGGCGGTCCTTGCTCTCATGCGTCCAAAGCAAACGTGTAGATGATGAGGTAGTCGCGCGTCGTGGGGTTGCCGTCGAGCAGCGGGGAGCGGTAGACACTACCGCGCGCGGCCTTGAGAGCTGCGTCGTCGAGCTGCGAGCTGCCTGAGGACTGGACCACGACTGCAGCCTCGACCTGACCATCAAGGCCGATCGTCACGCGAACCGTTACGGTCCCTTCGACGTTCTCATCCTTGGCGATCTCCGGATAGTCCGGCGTCATTTTGCGGATGAATTCGCTGTCGACGATCTGCTCAGGTGCTCCGGGTGTCGGGCTTGCGGCGGGAGCAGCGGATGGTAGTGAGGTCGGCGGCGAGACGACTGGCGCCCCGGTCGGTGTCGCGATATCTGTGATCCCGCCGTGTTTCGGTTTGTTGTCGCCCGAACTTTGGTGTGGCGGGTGTACGGGGGGACGTGTCTCCGGCGAGCGGGTTTGTTGTTCGTGCGGCACCGCCGTCACGACGATGCGCGGGGTAGGCGCTGGAGTCGGGGTCGGGGTCGCCTTTATCAGGTGTTCGAGCTGCGCATATTGCAGCGGTGCGGCCGCCGCTGGTTGGAAGCGAGGAAATATGCTGCTGCCGACGCTGCCGATGACGACGTGGACGAGCGCCGAGGCGACGATAAACGAGAGCGTCAGCACCGCGAGCGCATATTTCTCGCGTTTCGTGAAGAGCGGCGGCGGCGAATCGGTTTGCGTGTCCATCGTGCACGCTATGTCGCGCTAGCGTGCCCGACGGTTCACATCGAGTGCTACTCGTGCGCGGATTCTTCGCCGCGTTCCGACTCCGTGTCGAGCGCATCGACCACTTCCGTGAGCCTGCGCACGATGGACGTCCGCCGGGGATCGTCCGGCCCACCGCTATACACCCCGATGAGCTGGCGGTAGTTCCATACGATCCGGTCGCGTCCGCCGTCGCGACTGAAGCGCGACCAAAGGCGGTCACCGACGACGCGGTAGTCATCGAGCATCGACCGCGCGTTGTGGAGCTTATCGGCGGCGCTGATGAGGTAGACGGAAACGTCGTCGTCGGCGGCGAGCTGCTCGATGTAATGCTGCTTGCGTTCGCGCCACGGCGCCTTGACTTTCGGGTCTTCTTCGAGCGAGTCGGAACACGACTCGACGATGTCGGCGACTCGAGATCCGAAATGTGTCCGAATCTCTTCGAGCCGCCGATGGCCGCCTTGATCCTCGGCAGCGTCGTGGAGCAGCGCGGCGATCGCCTCATCTTCCGTGCCGCCCGCGTCGATGACGAGGCCCGCAACCGCGAGCAAGTGGCCGAGGTAGGGAATCTTCGTGCCCTTGCGCCGCTGGTCTGCATGGACGAGCGCGGCATAACGTACCGCATCGAGAAAGCGGTCGGTGAGTCGGGTGCCGGTTTCATCCATCATCTATATAATAGCGTGGATTGGCGTCCCACCCAAGGCGGTCATCTTATGGACGGGTCGTTATCTGGACGGAATTCGCCATTAAGGGTTGACGCGGAGGAGTTCGTAGACGGCGGACCGTAGCGCCCTTGCCCCGTAACCAAAATCGAGGAGTCAAAGATGGCCACAGCCAGCAAAGTCGGCATCAAAGGCATCGACACGACGATGTATCTCGTCAAGGACGTCGATCGAGCGAAGAAATTTTACACCGATCTCTTGGGATTCGAGCCGACCCTCGAGTTCTTGCCCGTCGGCGTCGAGTGGACGTTTCCGACCGGCGAGACCTTCGGCCTCGTAAAACCGCCGAATGCGCCGTGGGAGAAATCAGGCGGCGTGCATTTCGGCGTCGAGGACATCAAAGCTGCAGTCGCCGAGTGCCAGGAGCGCGGTATCGTGTTCGAAGATGAAGCGAAGATCTACGAGACGCCCGGCTGCTTCTTGGCGTTCGCGCTCGATACCGAAGGGAGCGGCCTCATCCTCCACCAGTTGAAGCCCGGCCGCTAGGTCACTTCAGGCGCGCAAGCGCCACGATGTACCACGCGCCGTTCTTTTCACCGATCTCCAGCGACCCGTCGTCTTCCAAGACGCCGGGTCCGTGTTTATAGTAAAGGATGAGCTTGTTGAGCGGCTTGATGCTCGCCCCGTACGTGTGGCCGTTCGGGTCTGCGTAGTGCGGATCGGGATCGGGGGCGAGTTTTGTGACCTTCGTGCCGACGATCGTCTCGACTTCGAATGCCTTGAGCATCGTCTCGGTGAGCCAGCGCGACGATGTGTCGGCGGTACCCCAGTACACGAGCGAGTCGACTGTCTTTCCGTCATGTGCATTGATGGCATCGGATAGGCGTTGCGCGAGTTCTTGCGCCGTCTTCGGGAGCGCTGCCGCGGTCGAGCCGGCGCGAGAGGCGATCGGAAGGGCGAGCGCGAGACCCAAAGAGAGAAGAAGAGCTAGACCGAGTCCCAACTGGATAGCCCGCGGCGGTCGAGATGAATCTCGACCGCTCCCCATTTGACGTGAGTCTGGATCGCTAGGTTTCACTGTACACTTTGGACGTTTGCTGATCGCTCACGTTAGGTTTCTTGAAGTCGAGAATGCGGCGGACAGGCCGCTCGATCGCGGCGACGAGGCGATCGCGCACGCGCCGTTCCGTGATGTACCGTTCGACGAGCAACCAGCCGAGCGCGCCGACGAGCACGCCTGCTACCATCGCGGGGATCAAAGTCTGGCCGCCGGCGAATGCGAACCACGCCTCGATTGGATCGTGATAGAGGTAGATGCTGTACGCCATGATCCCGATCATCGCGAGCGCCCGATACGAGAGAACGCGTTGAAAGACGCCATTGGCGACGCCGGCAAGGACGAGGAAGAAGGCAGCGACCTGCCACCATATCTGGTTCTGCACGGCGTACGCGAGATGACCCTTCGGTTCGAGCCACAGCGAGGCGGCAACGGCGATGACGAACAACGCGGGCGCGAAGCGGTTCACTTTGTTTCCACGGATCGCAAGATCGGCCGCGATGATGCCGAGCAGAAAGCCCGGCAGCGTTGCGAAGTCGAGCCGCTGGAAGGGCGTGAACCAGTACACCGACGGAGCCGCGATCATGAGCGCGTAGATCGTCACCGGCCAGCGCATGTAGAGCCACATGAGAATCGGGAAGACGATGTACCACCGCATTTCGACGGCGAGCGTCCAGAAGGCACCGCATAGATTCGTTGAGCTGTTCAGGAAGAACAACTGCAAGACGCCGTTGCCGAATGTCGGCGGCAACTTGACCGTCGGCCACGGAACTTCTCCGCCGTGCGCGACCACGAAGAGCGAAACGGCGAGCAGCGCTAGGAACGCCACCCAATATGCAGGCACGATCCGGACGACGCGCCGGCAATAAAAGCGGACGACGTCGAACGAAAGCGCACCGGACTCGAAGCGCCGCCGCAAGATCGGGTAGGCGAGGCAAAACCCGGAAATGACGAAGAAGAGGTCGACGCCGTGCGCGCCCTCCTCGAGCGCGTGATAGGACCACCCTTGATGAAAATCCATCGTGTATTTGGCGCCGTGGCAAGCGACGACGAGGAGGATCGCGATGCCCCGCAGGCCGTCCATGTACGCAAGGTGCTGCGGCGCGACGCTTGGCGATGCGGAACTGGGACCGGGGATTGACGCATTGTCGTTCACGATGGGGTGAAGGTTGAACGCGCCCTCGCCGCATAAGCGTCGGGCATCATGCTAAAACGCTGCACTCTACCTATTGTTATCGTCCTAACGCTCGCCGTTCGGAGCCAAGCGGCCGCTGCGGCATCAAATGTCGAGCTTGTCGGGCATAATCCGCTCTTCAATCGCGGGATGAACGCCGCGCTCGCGCTCTACGACCACTACGTGTACGTCGGCGACCGGACCGACGGATCGTCTGTTTGCGTCGGTGCGACCGGCCTTCCGTCAGGCACGACGTGTCCGCATCCACATCCCGGGATACTCGTCGTCGACGTGAAGGACCCGTCGAAGCCGTCGGTCGTCGGGGAAATCGGGCCGCCTCACGCCGGCCTCGTCGGCATCACGACGCGCGAGCTGCGCGTCTGGCCCGCGAAAAAACTGCTCATCGTCATGAGCTTTCGGTGCAGCTCGGTCATCCACGCGTGCCCGAAGGGGACCGACAAAGACTTCCCATTCGACGTCTCGTTTTTCGATCTCGCCGATCCCGTCCATCCACGTTTCATCTCGAAGTACGTGCCGACGTCCCACGACGGTCGTGCCGTGAAGCCGCACGAGATGTTCCTCTGGATCGACCCTAACGACGCGGATCGCGGCCTGCTCTTCCTCTCGACGCCGACGATCGAGACCGATACCGCCCTGCCAAACCTCATCGTCGCGGACATCAGTCAGGTGAGCTCCGGCGGCACCGCGAGCGAGGTCGCCGAGGGGAATTGGAATCGTCTCTTCCCCGGCACGAATCGCCCGGACTACCCGTTCATCTCCGAAAGCAAGGGCATCTGCGGACCGTACGACTGCAACCTTTTCGTGCATTCCGTGAGCATTTCGCCTGACGGCAATCGCGCCTACCTATCTATGGAAGCGGGGCAATTCCTCATCCTCGATACGTCGTCGGTGGCGCGTGCCAAGGCCGGAGATCCCGTCATCTCGCTCAACTCGGACCTCGTGACGAAACCGGTCGACAGGGCGACGTGGGATCAGACGCCGTCATCGCCGACCGCCGTTCCTTTGAACTGCAAAAAGGATTGTCCGAACGGGCACTCGGCGGTGAAGGTACCAGGGCGCGCGCTCGTGTTGACGACCGACGAGGTCTACGGCACGTTTACATCGTCGTCGGGCGGATGCCCGTGGGGTTGGGAGCACCTCATCAATGTGACTGACGAGGCGGACCCGAAGATCGTCGGTGAGTACAAGCTACCGCAGGACGCGCAATCGTTTTGCGGCAGTGCAGGTGACGATGCAAACACAGAAGCGTACACGAGCTGGTCGTCGCACAATCCGACCGTGCTCCACGATCTCGCGATCGCGACGTGGCACTCCGGCGGGCTCCAAGTGACCGACATCAGCGATCCCTCGCATCCAGTGCAGGCCGGTTCGTATTCGCCGACGCCGCTCGACCACGTCGCGACCGAAGATCCAGCGCTCGGACGCGGGGCGAGCCACATCGCGTTTTGGAGCTATCCGATCATCAGGGACGGTCTGATCTATCTCATAGACGTGCGCAACGGATTGTATATCTTGCGTTATACCGGTCCGCATGCGGATGAAGTCTCTCACGTGAGGTTTCTCGAGGGCAATTCCGACCTCGGCGACGGCGCGACGCCTTAGAAAAAAGGGAGCGGTCGAGATATCTCGACCGCCGCGGCCTCACGGTTGCTTGACGCGATACAAAACGTGGCGCTGCAAGCGATTGCCGGCGGGTATCTTCGGATGGTCGAAGTCGTCGGCGGGATCTCTCGTCATGCCGAGCCGTTCCATGACACGCTGCGAGCGGAGGTTGAGCGCTGACGTCATCGCCACGACTTCGTTGACGCCTAGTTTGTCGAACGCGAATTTGAGCGCTGCGCGCGCACCTTCGGTGGCGTATCCCTTGCCCCAAAGATCGTAGGGAAGGCGCCAACCAACCTCGGTCGCAGGCGTGAACGGCGCTTCGAAGGGCACCGCCTGCAAGGCAATGACGCCGCCGAACGACGGGCCCTCCTTAGGTTCGAGCACCCACCAGCCGTAGCCGTTCGCGTCGAGCGCTGCCCTGATGAACGCGGCGATCGAAATCGCCTTCGGACGATCGTACGTGCCGGGGAAGAATTCCATCACGCGTTCATCGGCGCCCATAGCTACCCACGGTTCAAGATCGTCGTCGCGCCAACCGCGCAGCGTAAGCCTAGCCGACTCGATCGTAGGTGCAGTGGGCACAGTACGTCGTTACATACCTGGTTTCGCTCGGCCTACCATCTCGTCTAGAAGATGGCCGCGGCGGTCGAGCTAAAGCTCGACCGCTACAGGTCCGTGATTCAAGGCCGCGGCGGTCGAGCTAAAGCTCGACCGCTACAGATCTTTGTTGGTGCAGTTCGTCCTCAACGTCGTCTTTTTGCGCGCAAGCGGCCAGACGGGCACTCGGTACCGGACTAGGCCATACGTCCTCCCTGCGGAAACTGCGGAGGTCACGCGGTTTTCGTGCGAGCAAATAATCATCGTGACCGTCGCTGAGGCGTTGTCGGTGTTGTCATGTCTAGCGATGGTTTATTCAGGTGCACCTTGAGGAGAATCAACACAATGCGAATCCCATCTCTCGCGACGATAGCCGCCGCATCGGCAGTCATCGTCCTAGCCGGTTGTTCGGGCAACGGATCTTCGTCGATCTCGCAGCTCCCCGGCTCTATCGGCGCGCAGCACTCGATGGTCGCTCGCTCGACCAGCGCGCTGCCCCCGACGATTCAACGGATACCGCGAGTTCATACCTCGGATGCGCGGCAGTCGTTCAATTCCTGCCCGTCTTCAGGAGAGCTCGTCTACGCCGCCGACTTCAGTCTAAGCGTTGTCAACATCTACAGCTTCAGCAACAATACCTTGCAGCTGTGCGGCCAGCTCACGGGCCTCACCAATCCGCAGGGAATGACCGTCCACGCCGGCGACCTGCTTGTCGCGAACACGGACGCTGGGAACACCCTGCGCTACCATCGCGGCGCGTCGGCACCTTTCAAAACCTACACGGATCCGACTGGCGAGTTCCCGACCGGCGTGACCGTCCTTAAGGACCGCACGGTGGTCGTGAGCAACATCTTCAATCCGAATACCGGCATCGGGTCCCTCTCGACGTTCCACCCGAACGGCACGTACGTCGGCACGTTCACGCCGCCGAACGTATCGGAGGACTTCTTC
The DNA here is from genome assembly GCA_035710745.1 of Candidatus Eremiobacteraceae bacterium. NCBI lineage: Bacteria > Bacillati > Vulcanimicrobiota > Vulcanimicrobiia > Candidatus Eremiobacterales > Candidatus Eremiobacteraceae > Candidatus Eremiobacteraceae bacterium. The sequence continues at coordinate 32,857 of DASTCX010000014.1, forward strand.
GTCACGAGCCTCGACGGCGTCAACGGGACCACCATCTTCACCGATGGCTTCGACACCAGCGGATTCAGCGCGTTCTGGACGGGGTCGTGCCCCGCTGGCGCGTGCAGCGGCCTGACCGAGGTCGGTGAGGCGATGTCGTTCCCGGGCGGCTTGGTCGACACGAAGTCCGGCGACATCCTCGCGAGCGACCAGATCGGCAACACCGCCGATACGTTCGAAATGCCGAGCTTGACGCCCGTCACGTTCAGCTGGAACTCCGGCGGCGACACAGACGGCATCGACAACGACGTGGTGATCGGCAACCCGATCTCGCACGTCTTCGGCGCGGATGCGGCCAACAACGAGGTCAACTGCTTCCTGTACAGGCAGAGCGGCCATAGCACCGGCACCTGCGGGACCGGCGCGGGCAACTCGGGCGGCCAAGTGGTCGGCGTCGCGGTCGACCCTGGTTCGTAACCTCGACAATTCCACAACGCGGCGGGCGCCCTTGGGGGCGCCCGCTTTTTTGTTGGCGGAGCAGGTTTAGGCGGCTTGGGGTCGCGCAAAAAGGGATTTGTCGCCGTGTCTTCGGGCGGGGCGCCGTTGAGCTTCTCCTGCCTCCGCCGCCGATGGCCACACACGGTGAATCACCTTGAGGAGGAAGCCAATGCGTATCAGCAGTCTCATGACCATCGCTGCTGCGTCGGCGGTGATCGCGTTCGCGGGCTGTTCTGCTAACTCGACGTCCTCGGTCGCGCCGAGTGCCGGGCCAGCCGGACAAGCGCGCACGACGCACTCCACGTTTGGTCACACGACCAGCGTCTTGCCCCCGGCACTCGCGGCCAGGGTCGCTCACCCGGTCAGGTCGGATGCGAGATTGTCGCACAATTCGTGCCCCTCGAGCGGCACGCTCATCTACTTGTCGGATGCAATAAACGGCGTGGTCAATATCTACGACGGCACGCTGACGATGTGCGGCCAGCTTTCCGGCTTCGTCGAGCCGCAAGGTATGACCGTGGTTCACGGCAATCTCTACGTCGCGAACACGCTCGGCAATCCCAACGGGACTGGGGAGATCGATGAGTTCCATCGCGGTGCGACCGCACCGTTTAGGAAGTTCACCGATCCGAGCGGCCAGTACGTGGTCGACGTCGCGGTCACGAGCAACGCGGTCATCGGCAGCAACATCTTCAGCCCGACGACCGGCATCGGATCGATCTCTGGTTTCACGCGCAGCGGAACGTTCGTCAGCAACACCGTGCTGCCGAATATGCTGTTGAGCTATTTCGTCGGCTCGATGGACAACGGAACGCTGTTCGGCGACGGCTTCGATAGCGTTACCTTCACGAGCACGTTCTGGACGTTCACGTGCCCAGGGGGCGCGTGCACGAGCGGGACCGAGCTGGGCCAAGCGATGTCGTTCCCTGGCGGTATCGTCGACACCCAGTCCGCCGACGTCCTCGCAAGCGATCAGACCGGCAACACGGCAGACACGTTTGAAATGCCGAGCCTCTCACCGGCGACCTTCACCACCGATAGCGGCGGCGACGTCGTCACCCTCGACGAACTGGGAGCGCCCGGGGATCGCCCGGCCCCCACGGGCCCAGTGCCGGTATACGGCGCGGATGCGGCTTTCAATGAACTGGTCTGCTTCATGTACAAACAAAACGGTTCCAGCCCTAGCGGCTGCGGCTCAGTCGCGGGCAACGCCGGCGGTCAGGCTCTCGGCGTCGCCGTCGACGCGGGCAGCTGATCTACGACCTAACGCGAATACTCGCACGCGAAGCGGGCGCCGGCATCGGCGCCCGCTTCTTTGACGGATCTAGCATGCGGGGGCCCATGCCATTGGTCCTCGCCGCTAATTCACGTGGAGGTCGGGCGGCTTGCCATCGAGCAAAAGCCATGCGTCACAGCGTCCTTGGGCGAATCACTTGAGGAGGAAAACAATGCGTCTCAACAGTCTCATGACTATCGCCGCCGCCTCGGCAGCGATCGCATTCGCGGGTTGTTCTGCCAACTCGACGTCCGCGGTAGCGCCGGCCGCCGGGTCAGCCGGACAGCCACACACGACGCGCTCCGCGTTCGGTCACTCGACCAGCTTGCTGGCCCTAGCGTTCCAAGCGCGGCTCGCCCACCCGGTCAGATCGGATCCGAGATTGTCGCACAATTCGTGCCCGCCGAGCGGCACGCTCATCTACGTGTCGGATGGGAACCTCGGCCTCGTCAACGTCTACGACGGCACGCTGACGCTGTGCGGCCAGCTTTCCGGCTTCGTCGAGCCGCAAGGCATGACCGTCCATCGGGGCAACCTGTACGTCGCAAACACGCTCGGCAGCCCGAATGGGACCGGGGAAATCGACGAGTTTCGCCGCGGCGCGACCTCGCCGTTCAGGAAATTCACCGATCCGAGCGGACCGTATGTCGTCGATGTCGCGATCGCGAACGACGGGACCGTTATCGGCAGCAACATCTTCAACCAGAACACCGGCCTCGGTTCGATCTCGACATGGCACCGCAACGGAACGTTCGTCGGCAACTTCGTGCTCCCGAACATGCTCGAGAGCTTCTTCGTAGACGCGACGGACAACGGAACGCTATTCAGCGACGGCTTCGACAGCATCAACTTCGCGAGCACGTTCTGGACGTTCGCATGCCCAAGCGGCGCGTGCACGGGCGGGACTGAGCTCGGCCAGGCGATGGGAGCCCCGGGTGGTCTTGTCGACACACAGTCGGGCGACATCCTCGCAAGCGATCAAACGAGCAATACCGCGGACACGTTTGAAATGCCGAGCCTCACACCGACGACGTTCGGCACGACGAGCGGCGGCGATACCGACGGCATCGACGAACTCGGAAACCCGGGGGACGGCCCCAGCGGTCTCGCGCAAGTCTATGGCGCCGATGCGATAAACAATCAATTGACTTGCTACCAGTATAAGCAGAACGGTTCGAGCCCGGGCGGTTGTGGCTCGGTCACCGGCAACAGCGGCGGCGTGTTCGTCGGCGTCGCCGTCGACTCAGGCAGCTGATCCACAAGAAACCCAGACTGGCACGAGAAGCGGGAGCCGGCACAGGCCCCCGCTTTTTTTTGACGGAGCGACCGCTCTTTTCTCGAACTGCGGCGCGTGGACTCGAAGTCGCTGCGTGGCGAGCTTGCGCCACGAATTGCTCCGGTCGTGCTTGCGAACATCACGACGCGCCATCCTTATCACGATTCGCACCTCTTCCGTCAGAACGACGGTCCGTTCGAACCGCTGGCCGTGCATCCAGCCTTCGGGAACTCGTACGATTGGCACTCGAGCGTCCATTCACATTGGACGGCCCTGCAGCTGCTTGCATTTTTCGCGGCGGGTGGCGTTGCTACGACGAGCATCCCGGGAAACATCGTCGATGCTCTGCGGTCCGCGTGTGCTCGCACGCTCGCTGCTAAGAACCTCGAAGCGGAAGCAAGCTACCTCGAAGCGCGGCCCACGTACGAGCGACCGTACGGATGGGCGTGGGCCATGCGGCTGGCCGCAGACGCAAGCGAATTCGGCGCCTCAGATCCGAGCGCTGCGCTGCACCGTCTCGCGCGAGCGATCGCGGATCGAGCGGTCGCGTGGCTGCACGCGATGCCCGGGCCGGTGCGGCACGGCGTTCACAGCAACTCAGCGTACGCCCTCGGTCTGATGCTCGATGCGTCGCACAAGCTCGGGTTCGACGACCTCGCGACCGTGATCGGTACCAAGGCGATGACGTGGTACGGCGGGGACCGCGACTACCCTGCCGCTTGGGAGCGTAGCGCGAACGACTTCTTGTCGCCGGGGCTGACCGAAGCCGATCTCATGCGACGCATTCTGACGCCCGGCGCGTTCACCGATTGGTGGCGCGGCTTCGTATGCGACGGGGTTTCTCGCGACGCGTTATTCGCGGTCGCTGAGGTGCCACGCGTGAGCGACGGCCAAATCGTCCACCTGCACGGCCTCAATCTGTCGCGCGCGGGCGCCCTCGCGCGGATCGCGGCGGTCGTTGAGACCGCGCCTGCGCTCGAATTGCTCGACCGTGCGCGCACGCTCTACGACGCGAGCGTCGCAGAGGCGAGCGGCGCTGAATACCTTTCGACGCACTGGCTCCCGACGTTCGCCTGGGATACGGCGACGAGCCTCGATGCGGCGGGCGCGAAGGGAGCGTCGCGGCGGCACCGTGAACGTCCAACGCCATGAGCAAGGAAACGTCGAGGGCGTTGCGTGTCGACTTGTTGATCGCGCTGTGCGCGCTGTTCGTCAGCTGTCTCGCTGCGGGCGCGGCCGTCTATCAAGGTCATGTGATCGCCAGCCAGCTAAGCGTGACGGTCTGGCCGTACGTCACGGTCAGGGAGTCGTCGAGCAACACGTACGTCGAAGTCGACATCCAAAACGTCGGCTTGGGTCCTGCTATCATCCAGACTGCCGCGCTCTATGTCGACGGCAAGCCGCAGTCGTCACTTTCGACGTCGCTGCGCGAGCTCGGTTTTGTGCCGAAGCGCGGCTCGACCGTGACGTTCACGAACCTCGGCCCAGGCTCGGTGATCCGCCCCGGCGATTCCGTGCAGCTTCTGCGTGTCGATTCGAAGCAGTTCGCGGCCCTGGCGGGCGCGGCTCAACGGCGCACGCGTATCGAGATTTGCTATTGCTCGATGCTCCAGCAGTGTTGGCGCAAGACGACCGGCGATGACTATCCGGCGAGCGTCGGAACGTGCGACCGATCCGGTATCACATCGATCAATACGTAACGCCGTGTCTGAAGGCCGCGAAGGGTCAGTGGCCGGCTGCCGATTCGATGGCCTCGCACGTCGTTGGAGCGGCCTCTCCGTTCGCCTGGTAGCTCTGTTCTGCATCGGCCCGCACGAGAGCGAGCGCTTGCGAACGGATGAGCGCCATGCCGGGCGAGATCTTCGCCCAATAGCTGCGGAACTTGTCGCGCGAGTCCGGGTCGGTCGTTTCCACGCGCGTCACGGTTCGCGCGATCGACGTCGAAGGTCCGGTCGGTTCGGCATCGAGCGTCCAGACGATCTTCGCATAGCCCGCCGACTGGTAGCTCGCGAACTCGTCCGGCGGCAGCGACTGGAACGCGACGTTCTGCTCCCACGGCTGCGAGACCGCGCCGAGGATGATCTCGTGACCTGGGTCCTCGGCTAGCACGCCCCACCCGTACGATATCGCCTGCGCGACGAACGCGCTCGGCTCGCCGCTCGCTTGCGGATCGGGCGTCGCGCCGAGTATGCGCGCGCGATCCTCGATGACCGCGTGGATGACCGCTGAGTTCTGAAGATCCATAAGGCATTCGGCCGCGAACGTGTTCGTCCACGGCGCGCCGACGGCGAGGTCTTGCTGCTCGTCGACCTCGTAGACCGGCATGAAATGATCGAGGGCGACGTTCGGCTGGACGCCCGCTTGCGGCGACCCGTAGTGCATCCAAGTGAGCCCGGAATACCCGAACCATCCCGCGGCCGTGACGCCGATGATGCTGAAGAAGACGATCGACACGAGTCCGAAGATGCGTGCGCGCGGTTTGCGTGGACGGTCGTGCATCAACTAGTCTTCGTACCGGGGGTGGCCGGCCGCGCGGCTGAGAACGCGGAGAGGATGCGCGCGACGTGTTTCGCGCCTTTCGCGAAATCATCGATCCGGACGTGTTCGTCTGGCGCGTGCTTGCGCGAGCCCGGATAGCTGCATCCGACGCTGACGACCGGCAGTTTCAAGATGCCGGTGAAATACGACATCGGGCCCGATCCGCCAACCATCGGCACGACGACCGGCTCCTTTCTCCAAGCTTCGCGCGCGGCATCGATCGCTATCTCTACTATCGGCGAATCCGCGTCGGTCATGGCGGGGAGGATCCGGCCGATGACGGTGAGCTCGACATCGTCGAATCCGCGGGCGTCGAGGTGCGCGCGGAGTTGACGCGCGACGACGTCGGGCTCCTGGTCGGGAACGAGCCTGAAGTCGATCTTGCAGGTCGCCTGCGACGGGATGACCGTTTTCGAGCCCGGGCCGCCGTGGCCAGCCGTGAACCCGGCGATGTTGCAGGTCGGCGAAAAGACGGCGCCGGCGAGGTCGTGCGGCTTACGACCGCCGACGAACTCACGGACGCCGAGACCCTCCGCCCACGATGGATCGGGCGGGGGGATGCGCTCGACGAGCGCCTGCGCCCTCGCCGATAGGGGCCGGACAGAATCGTAGAAGTCCGAGACGAGCACGTGCTCCTTCTCATCTTTGAGCGACGCGACCGCTCGAAGCAAACGCCATGCGGCATTCGGAAGCGCGTGTGCGTCGCCGGAATGAGCGTCGCGTTTCATCGTCCGGCAATTCAGCTCGACGTAGAGCATGCCGCGCAAGCCGAGGTCGATCCGCGGTCTGCCCGCCGTATCGATCCCGCCCGCTTCCCAAATGCATGCGTCGGCATTGAGCATCGCCGCGTGCTCGCGGACGAACGGCTCGAGTCCTGGGCTGCCGATTTCTTCGGCTCCCTCGACGAGCGCTTTGATGCGAAGCCCTTTGGACGGATGAATCGCTGCGAACGCATCGAGGGCCGCAAGACGTGAGACGAGCTCCCCCTTGTCGTCCATCGCACCGCGTGCGAAGAGCGCGCCGTTCCTGTGCACCGGTTCGAACGGCGGACTCGTCCAGAGCTCGAGCGGCTCGGCCGGCTGCACGTCGTAGTGGTTGTAGAAGAGGATGCTGCGAGGGCCCTCTCCTTTTTCGGCATAGACGACGGGCTGCGAACTCGTTTCGAAGATGCGGACATCGAACCCGCGACGCTCGAACATCGCCGCGACGGTGCGCGCGCACGATCCGAGATCGCCCCCTTGGCTCGAGACGCTCGGAATCGCACACAGGCCGCTGAGCTCGGTGATCCGCTCCTCGATATGGCGGTCGACGTGCGCGTCGATCGCGTCGCCGACGCTCACCGAGAGCGGCCGTTCTTCGCGCTCTTGCCTTCGCGGCTCGTCCCGATGACCTTGATGAGGAGCTGTTCCGACTCGGCGAGATGCCGTTCGAGGGCCTTCACCGCTGCGCTCGCGTCGTGCCGCTCGCATGAGCGCAGAATCGCTCGATGCTCGGCGACGATCGCCGCGAACATCTTGCGCTGCTCTTTGGCGAAGGGCGGCCATCTGCTCGCATGGATGTAGAGATTTCTTATCGTCCGAAGGAGCCGCGGCCTATTCGCGGCTTCGTAGAGCGCCTGGTGAAAGCGCCAATTGAGCCGGCCGAACGAGATCGCGTTCGACGATGCCGCCGAGTCGTCGATCGCTCGGGCCGCGTCGGTGAGATGCGTGCGTTCGAGGTTCGGCACGGCGAGCCGCAGCGCGAGCTTCTCGAGCGGCGCGCGCATCTCGTAGATCTCTTTCACGTCGCGCGCGGTGAGCAGTGCGACGCTCGCACCGCGATGCGGATGATAGGCGACGATGCCGTCGGACTCAAGCTGGCGTAGTGCCTCACGGACCGGGATGCGGCTCGTGCCGAACGCGCGCGCGAGGTCGTCCTGGACGAGCTGCTGCCCGGCGACGATCGTGCCGTCGAGGATGCCGCTGCGGATCGCGTCGGCGATGAGCCCGGGCGTGCTACGTTGCGCGTCGAAGCGTGCGCCGGATAGCGCTTTGAAGGCGTCCATACGTTTGATTGTATACTCGCGGGCGCGGCGGCGTCAAGGCGCACTTGACACCCAAAGGTAGATTGTATACAATCCACGCATCACAGGAGGGACGATGATGATGACGTCGGGCTCGAACCTCGTGCGCGCGGTCGTGACGGCGGCCATCGCGATGGTCGTCGGCGCGAGCAGCACAGCAGCTTCCGCCACGATCTCGGATCCGCTTCAAACGCACGCTTGCGTCACGGGCAAGACGCAGACGCCATCGCTCTGCGGCACGTTCCGCGTCTACGAAAATCGACAGGCGGCGAGCGGACGCACGATCGACATCCACTTCGTCGTGCTCAAGGCGAACAAGCCGACCGATCGCGCGATATTCTTCAACCCCGGCGGTCCGGGTGCGGGCGCGACGCAATTCGCGGGCTACATCGCGGACGGCGTGTTCGAGAAATTCCTCCCCCGGTTGCGCGACTCGTACAATATCGTGTTCGTCGACAACCGCGGCAGCGGATTGTCGCACCCGCTTCAGTGCGACTTCTTCTCCGCCGCGAAGCCGCAGACGTACTTCTTGCAGATCTGGCCCGATGCGCAGCTGAAAGCGTGCCGCGCGAAGCTGGTTCAGGACGCCGACCTCAGTTTCTATGCGGATGACTTCGCCGCCGACGATCTCGACGATTTGCGCGCGGCGCTGGGCTATCCGAAGATCGTGCTCAGCGGCACGTCGGGCGGCACGACGTTCTTCCTCGATTTCGCGCGCCGGCATCCGTCGCACGTCGAGAGCGTCGTCCTCGAAGGCGTTGCGCCGCCGCATCTGCTCATCATCCCGCTCCAGGATGCGCAGGGCGGCCAGCTCACGATCGATCACATCGCGACCGACTGCGAGCACGACGCCGGCTGCCGCGCCCACTTCCCGCATTTCCGCGCGCATTTCGCGGCGATCGTCGAACGTCTCGAACACGGGCCGATCACGATCGAAGTAGAGAACACGACGACGCATAAGCTGGAGAAAGTGCAGCTCTCGAAACAAGTCTTCGGCGATCGGCTGCGCCAGGCGCTCTACTCGAACGCATCGGCGGCGTACGTGCCGTATGTCATCGATCAGGCGTATGCGGGAAACGGTGTTCCGCTCGGAACGATGATCGAAGCTTCGGCGGACGGCCTTAATTCGATCATATCAGAGGGCGACAATCTATCGGTGACGTGCGCGGAGGACATCCCGTTCATCACGGAAGCGGATATCGCGCAGACGAGCGTGGGGTCGTTCATCGGCGATTCGCGCGTGCGCGCCCAGCAGCACGCGTGCAAGATATGGAACGTCCGCCCGGTCCCTGCCGCGTTTCAGGATCCGGTCCGGTCGACGGCGCCGGTGTTCATGATCTCCGGAACCGACGATCCGACGACGCCGCCGCAGTACGCGACCGAGGAGCTCGCCTATCTGCCGAACGGCAAGCAGCTCCTCATCGCGAACGCATCACACGACACCGAAGTCGATTGCGCGGACGCACTAGCGGAGCGCTTTGTCCGACAGCAGTCGGTCAAAGATCTCGACACTCGCTCGTGCGCGGCGCAATATCATCGTCCGGCCTTCGCGACCTCGATGAGCGGCTTCGGCGACTGAGACCAGGGAGCGGTCGAGATTTATCTCGACCGCCGCGGTCTGGCCATCTAGAAACAGGGAGCGGTCGAGATTTATCTCGACCGCCGCGGCCTAGCAATTTAGAAATAGGGAGCGGTCGAGATTTATCTCGACCGCCGCGGTCTGGCAATCTAGAAACAGGGAGCGGTCGAGATTTATCTCGACCGCCGCGGTCTGGCAATCTAGAAACAGGGAGCGGTCGAGATTTATCTCGACCGCCGCGGGTCTCGCCTTAGTGTTGGAGCGGTCGACCTTAACGGTCGACCGCCGCGGTCTCGCCTTGTGTCGGAGCGGTCGACCTTAACGGTCGACCGCCGCGGTCTACCCGTAGTGTCGGAGCGGTCGACCTTAACGGTCGACCGCCGCGGTCTACCCACTCGCACTCGGCTCAGGCGAAACTGCGGCCGCGCAGGTTACGACGGCATCCGCGCTCGCCGTTCTAACCGTCGTTTCCGTATAGCCGTTCGGATAAAGCTTTTCGAACTTGACCTCTATCGACCGGGTTATCTTGCCGGCGTGCGAAGCGTCGACCGTTATATCGTCGTCCTCGGAAGAAGATCCGGAGTCAGGAATGTAGCCGTACAGCTCCTTCGTCGCGTTGAAGCCGCCGCCATAGAAGTGATAGCCGTAGACGATCTTAGAATCATCGTTGAGCGTCGCGGTGAAAACGATATCGACCGGGCACGGGCCAGAGTAGTTCGCTGCGTTGGGGAACATATCGACTGTCGGGTTGTCGGCAGGCGTGGCGGCTATCGGGCACGCGATGATAACGATCGACGATGTGAAGACAAGCAAACGACGTCGCATGAGGCGGCCTCCGATTGCGAGAGCTTCGCGCTTGAGACTCGCGCCCACCTACATCCATCGACCTGGACGTCGTCGTGCAGGGCCGCGGCGGTCGAGCTGAAGCTCGACCGCTACAGGGTTCTCAATAATAGGGCCGCGGCGGTCGAGATAAATCTCGACCGCTCCCTATCCTATAGCGAAAACTCGACCGCTTCCAACCTTCAAGGGTTATCAGATGTAGTTCGCGAGGGTCAGAGTGACGTCGCGTTCCACACCCGACGTCGAGACCTTGAGCTGCACTTTTGTGCCGGCTGGACCATGGAGTATCGTACGGATCCGAGCGAGCCCGATGTCGGCGGCGGCCATTCCGTCGATGCCGATGATCAAGTCGCCCGGATGCAAGCCGGCTCGCGCGGCGGGCGTTCCGCTGAGCACGCCGAGGGCTCTGATCCCCGCTTTGCCAGCCACGAGCACGACGCCGCTGCGGTCGTAGATGTCGCCGGTTTCGAAGTCGTCGTTCTTCTGAAGGTACATCAACTGGTGTTGATAATCGAACGTCACGGTGAAGCGTTTGAGCAAGCCGCCGCCGACGTTCCCGGCGATGGTCGGATCGGCCATGGCGCCCATCGTGTCGGTCGACAACGCCGTGATGACGTTCGGCACGTCGAGAGATTCGACGTCGAGCGACTTGACGCGTGTGAGGCTCGCGCTCGACGGTCCGCCGATGCCGAAACCGGTGATTCCGCTGACCGTCGGTTTGTAGCGGCTCGTGAGATCGTGCTTCGCGACGAAAGGCGAGGAGAGGACGAGCGATTGGCGATTGCCGGTGTCGACGACGAAAACGCCGTCGACGCCGTCGATTGAACCATGGAATTCTGGAATCGTATCGTCGAAGACGAACGGCACCGCTACACCGGGCGGGCGAACGCCAGGTTTTGGAAGCGACAGCGTCATCGTGCGTTTCGCGTAGTCGATCGTGACGAGGTAGCGCGCCGCGGTCTCGTAGCCGACCATACCGTCGATATGCAGGCCTTCGATGGCCTGCATCACCGGTCCAAGCGGCAAGATGGCGAACGATTGGTGCGTCAACGTCGCGCCGCCGAGCTGCACCTTGGGCACCCACGCGAAGCCGGTCTGCACGGTGCCTGCGCCGGCACCGCCCGCTTGGAGATTCCCAGTCCCCGCGATGCCCAGCTTTGCAGCGACGTCGGGGTTGAGAATTCCCTGGCCGCCGGTGTCGAAGACGAATCGGAACGGCCCCTTGCCGTCGACCATCGCGTTCAAGTAGATGTGGTTGTTGATGAGCTCGATCGGGAACGTCGTGCTGCCGCTGCTCGACGAGACGGCGAAGTCATGCGGCAGCGTCGACGGCATCGCGAAATGCGACGCCACATCGGCGTTGGGCTGCGCGCTGATGATCGTCGTGACGAACTCGTTGCCGCGCGCGTCTTGAAGGTGGATGTGGTAGGGTAGCACGCAACCGCCGACCGTCCGGTAGTCGGAGAAGTCCGTAATACCCGACTGCGAACGCGATACGGTGACGACCTCGCGCGCAAGCAGATACGTCTGCGGGTCGAAGTAGAGGTCGATGGGGAAGCCGCCCTTCGGCGTCGCGCGGACGACGAGATACGTCTTACCGTCGACGTCTTTCTTGCCGACAAATGTCGTCGACCCGGGACGTCGATTAGCGAACAGGTATGAGAACGATGTCGTGTATGCTCGCGTGGCAGCGTTCTCGAGCGCACCTTCGCTGTCGGTGTAGTGAGCAAGACCCGTCGCGTCTTGCTCCCACGCGTTCTTGCCGTCGAAACCTTGCGCTCCGGCGAGCGGGCCGAGCGCCTTCGATTGCGACTGCGCGAAACGGCCGGTGACGAGATCATCCCATTCGTCGCCGTCGCCGGTGAGGCCGAGCGCGGTGACGCGCTCATGCAGGTGCACCGAACGGAGTTGTGCGAGCGCATCGCCTCCGGCTGCTGTTCGAGCGCGCGACAAGACTGCCATCGCCACGGTGACGATTCCGCTGCCGGAACCGGTCATGCCCCCGGTCGGAGTAGCAGGCGCAGAAAGAAGCGCGGCCGCGGCGAGCGCAGCGATCATGTGGATCGTCCTCCCAAAGTCAATGAAGACGGGTTGGTCAAGGTCTGGTACTGCCTAGGTATGACCGATGTTTCAAGAGCCGCCACCCGAGGTCGGGTCGGCCTCGAGCGATAGACCGAAGCGCTTGTGCAGCTCGCGGCGGCCGAATGAGGTGATGCTTAGCGCGCGGCTGTCGTGGTCGCGGCTTACCCACCGCCGGTTCAGAGCAGTCGTCAGGAGGGCTGTACCGAGCGCGCCGCCGAGATGCGGTCTTCGTTCGCTCCAATCGAGGCACCCGAATGCGAAGCGGCGCCGCTCCGATTGAATCGCGTCGATGTCGATGCCGAGCGCTTCGAGCGCTGATATGCCCGACGGGGTGAGCGAATAATCCGCGCGATCGGGCTGTATCGAGAATACGCGCATTTGGTGAAGTCTATCGTGAAGCGCAACGCCGACGCTGCCCGCGAGGTGGTCGTAGCATGACCTCGCAAAGCGGAGCGCATGGGGCGTGCGCGAGCCGATCTTTCGCGGCGTGCCGGCGACGACGCTCAGCGCTTCGAGCGCCCGCGCGACGTCTGGCCGTTCGAGCGCGTAATAGCGATGCTTGCCTTGTGCGATCACCTTCGCCAAACGCCGTTCTTGCAATAGCTGAAGGTGTATGCTCGCGGTGGACGGCGTCACGCCCGCAGCGAGAGCGAGCTCCGTGCTCGTCCGTGCCCGGCCATCGAGCAGGCAAAAAAGCATCTTCGCTCTTGCGGGAACCCCCATAGCGGCGGCGATCGAGGCGACGGCGGAATCCGGATCTCGCGTCGGTGAACTCATTTGACATCAACGGTTTGACGAACATCAAAGCGAGGCCTGCACACAAAGGCGTACAATCGGGTCATGCATCGACTAGTCTGCCTCATCAGGTACCAAATCGATCCGTTTCAGATCGAGGCGTTCACCCAGTATGCCCGCAACTGGGGCGACATCATCCCGCGCTGCGGCGGCGACCTGCTCGGCTATTTCGTGCCGCACGAAGGCACGAACGACGTCGCGTGGGCGCTCATCGCTTTCGACAGCCTCGCCGCGTACGAAAACTACCGGACGACGCTCAAGATCGATCCGCAAGCGCGCGCCAACTTTGATGAAGCCGAGTCCAAGCGATTCATCCTGCGCGAAGAACGGAACTTCGTGCGAGGAGTCGAGGGGACGCTTTCGCGGCGCGCGTCCATCCGCAACGCTCTATAAAGGCCGCGGCGGTCGAGCTAAAGCTCGACCGCTACATTTCGTGACCGCACGACCGCGGCGGTCGAGATAAATCTCGACCGCTCCCTAGAAAAGAGATAGATCTCGACCGCTCCCTAGAAAAGAGATGGATCTCGACCGCTCCCTAGAAAAGAGATAGATCTCGACCGCTCACCGTTAATCCGACAGAGAAGATGAGCGGCGGTCGACCGTAGGAAGCATCGACCGCCGCTCGGAGGAGACCGCCGGTTTCGTCCTAGAGCCGGTGAGGTCTCACGTGCATCAGGCCCCCACCAGTGCGCGGGTGCGGCACCTGAAGCATGTATTTGTACCCGTTCAGCGATCCGACGCCCGTGACGTTGTCGTAACCGCTGTGGGCATTGTAGTCGCCGTTGCTGCCGCTGAGGATATCGTGCCAGATCTGCCCAGGATACTTGTTGTGAACGAACCCGTTGTACAGGCCGGTGCCCGCAAGGCCTGTACGCTTACCATAGTAACCGTCGATCTGCGCGTAGAGCGCCGCCATGTTCGGAGCGACCGCGCTCGTGCCGCCGACCGATAGCAGCCATGATCCGTTCCAGAACAGCGCATACGGCGTGTTCGGATCGGCGCACAACGCGACGTCCGGAACGTTTCGCCACTGATTGCTGAAGAGCGTCGGAACGTGCGACTGGAACGCCGGCAGGGAGAAGAAGCCCGAGATGCCGCCGCCGCTGCCAGACCACGCCGTTTCCGAATTGATGGAGCGGTTCGAGTTGAGCGCAAGCGTCGTGCCGCCGGCGGCTCCCATCCACGGCGAGCTTGCGGGGAAGTCGACGTTCGTCGGATTCGGCTGACCCGGTAGACCATCTGGCGGATTGTTCGTGCCGCAATCCTTCGAGCCGTTGTCGCCCGAAGCGGCGAACCGCGTCTGTCCTTCGGCAGCGGACTGCTCGAACAGATCGTTGTCGGCGGCGACTTCATTCGGATCACTGCCGGCTTCGCACGAACCCCACGAGGTCGTTATCACGTCGACGCGCGGATCGATCGTCGTCTGCTCGTACATGTCGTCGAACGTCGAGTTGAGGGGATCGACGCCTTCGTAGACGATGACGTTCGCGCCGGGAGCGTTTGAGCTGGCCTGCTCGATGTCGAGCGTCGTCTCGTCGTTCTGGCCGGGCGCGGGTAAGCCTTGGTTCACCGGATCATCGACGATCTTGCGGATGACGTACGCGTTCTGCCCGCGCGATACGCCGTACTGACTCCAATAGCCGGTGAGGTCGGAGTCCATGTAGTCGTACGCCGTCTCGATCGCGATCGTGACGCCGTTGCCATTGTACGTTTTATTGACGTGGACCGGCTCGTCATATGCGGTCTCGATGTCGGGCGGTCCGAAACCCGCAGGGACGTTCGGATTGCCGACGAGCGGTGTGCCGATCTTTTGCACGAAATTGTTGAAGCCGCTCACCGCCATGATGAGACCCTTGAGCGCCGTCGGGATCAATGCGGGCACGCTGTTCGCATAATAGACGACGTTGTCGTACGAATATTGATCGATGACGGTGTTGAAGAGCGCATCCGCCTGGGCGACGGTCGCGACGACGTCGACGACCTTGCGGTTGCCGTACGTCTGCACGACTTGCATGCCGGCGTTCGTGGCGACGTACTCGACTGTCGAGTACGTGCTCTGCGACGGTCCGAACTCGGCTGCGAACTGATCGGGTGTGAGGAACTGACCAAACGAATGTGACGCCGGATTGTTCACCGACGCCGTGAACTGGTCGACCGCCTGGTGATTCGGATACGGTAAGAAGAAGACGAGATGGATCTGCTGCGTCGGCGGTGCCGGACCGATGAGCGTAGCGACCTGCTCGAACTGCGGCACGGTCGCGGCGACGCCGTCTCCGACGCTCGCTCGAGCCGTAGCCGTCCAAGACAGAGCGAGCGCGAATGCTCCAATCGCCGCAAGGGTGCGAAGCTTCATCTGGGTGAGCCCTCCGTTACCCGCATTCTACCCAACCGTCTGTGACAAACGGCGAACACCGCCCGCGACTTCACGGCTTCGAATGGGCCGCATCGTAGGACGGCGACCATATCTCGGGTGCTTCGGCTCCGACAGCCGACAAATAACGTGCACGCCAATCGGCGTAGTCGCGCTTGGCTTCCACGATCCGGGATTCTTCACAAAGCGCCTCGAGCCGAGCTCGCACAGCTTCGAGATCGAAGGGCGCCACTTCGAGCAGGCGTTCGTAAGCGAGGCGCTGGCCCGTGATGTCGCCGGCTGCCGAGCGTTCGGACGCGAGCCAACGGAGCGCCTCGAGGCACGTCGCCCGGAGCCGCTCGCGCTCTCGCCATTGCCAACCGCCCTCCTGCATGCCTTCGAGAAAATCGCCGCGATACAGCGACGTCGCCGCCGCGTAGTTCGTACGAGCGCCGGAGTTGTCGCCGGCTGCCGCTGCTTGCTGCGCGCGCTCTATGCTCGCGTCGAAATCGTCGACGTCGATCGTCGTGCCCGCCGGTGCGACGAAGCAATACGTATTCGCCTCGTACTTGATGACCTCGCCGATCGCTTTGCGCACGGCGGTGATCGTCACGCGAAGGCTGTCGTGGGCGGCGTCCGCGTCGCTATCGGGCCAATAAAGGTCGACGAGCCGTTCGCGCGCGACACCTTGACCGCGGTTGGCGACGAGGTACGCGAATATCTCGGGCGCGCGCCGGCGCTTCCATGCTTCGGGTGCGACGTGCGTGCCGCCGATGCTCACCCTTAAGGATCCGAGCATTTCGATCCGCAGCGCCGCCGCCGGGCGACCCTCGCGGATGAACGGCATGAGGCCGGAACCGATCTGCCAGCGACGCATATCGAGGCGCAGATTTTCGAACGCCGCGGCCTTCGTGCGGAGCAAGAACCGGTAGTCGCGTTGGTGGATGAGCGCGATCGCTTCGGTCGCGGCCTGCGATGCCGCTCGATCGAGGTCGATCGAAAGCGCACCCTTCGCCTGCTTCGTGCAGCGCGCGAGGATGACGGCCGAGTCGATGCATGCAGTGGCATGAAGCAGCGCGTTCAGCCCGTCGCCGGAAGCGACGACCGCTTCGCGAGCCGCATTCGCCGCCGCCTCCCACTCGCCGCGAGCGACGGCGCACGCGGCGCGCGTGATAAGCATGGGCGCGATCTGCTGGCGCCGGCCAGCGCCTTTGAAGACGCCGATCGCGCGCGCGCTCAAGACGTCGGCACGATCGACGTCACCTTTGGCGAGCGCGCATTGCGCGAGACCGTGCTCGATGTCGGGCAATACGAGGACGTCACCCGGATCGCATGCCGCCTCGGCTTCGCGGAACGCGGCTTCGGCGCCGGCGATCTCGCCGCGCATGAGAGCGAGGACGCCGCGCTGTTCGTGGGCGCGCGCGATCATCGACGTCGCACCGATGTCCTGCGCTTGGGCAAGAAGCGCGTCGGCGGCGCGTTCGGCGTCATCGACGTCGCCGAGAAGCGTCTTCGCGTAGACGATATCGCCGAGCGTCGTCAGACGCGACACGCGCTGCCCCGCCGCTTCTTTGAGTTTCAGCGCGCGTTCGTACATCGAGAGACCGGCGTAGATATCGCCGCGGCGGAGATGTGCGACCGCCGTGTTGTGGAGGACGAGCCCATGCGCGCCAAGGTCGCCGCGGCTGACCACAGACGGCGTGATCTCCTTGTAGATCTCGAGCGCTTCGTCGAGACGCTCGGTTTCCAAGTTGACGGCCGCGAGCGTCATCCGCAGGCTCGTGACGCTCGTCTCGGGCAGGTCGAGCCCGACCGCGAGCGCCTCGTCGAGCATGGTCCGCAACCGCTCGAACTCGCCCCGCGAGGCGAGGATCGGAGCGCAGATGCGCACGCTCTCGGCGAGGACGTCATATTGCTTGCGTTGACGAGCTCCGGCGATCGCGCGCTCGAGCGAAGACAGCGCGGCATCCCACTCGCCGCGCTCGCGCTGAAGCCGGCCGAGCGCGCCGAGCAGCGTCGGACTCGAGGCGATGCGCTGTTCCGGGATCTTGCGGACGATCGCGCCGACCGCCGCGACGAGGCCGGCGCGCAGCAGTGCGAAGGCCCTCTCTTCTAGGACGTCCGAGGCTTGCGCGACGTCGCCGCCGTCGAGATAATGCTCGATCGCCGCAGCCGGGTCGCCGCGAGCGGCCAAGAAGTCGCCGGCGCGTCGATGGAGGAGCGCGGCTCGGTCTGCAGGCTGCGATCTGAGCGCGTGATGGCGCAAGAATTCTTGGAAGAGCTTGTGGTACGTGAATGCATCGTCGGAGATCTGGACGACGAAAAGGCCTCGGCGGGCGAACGATTCGAGCGTCGCACGCGAATCGCTCGCGCCGCGAATCGCATCGCACAATCCGACCTCGAGCTGATCGACGACCGATGTGTCTTCGAGGAATCGCCGGTCCGACTCGCCTAGGCTGTTCAAGACCTCGCTTGCAAGATAGTCGAAGAGAAAGCGTCGAGCATCCTCGTCTCCGGCGGCAAGCGATGCGGGCTGCTCGCCGGTGCTTTTTCCCGAGCCGCCCGAAGCGATGAGCGCGAGACCCGCCGGCCAGCCCTCGGCGCGAGAAACGAGCCAGGCCGACCCCTTTCGCGCGTCGTCGTGCGTTGTGCGGTCGAGAAACGTCCGCGTCTCGTCTTCGTCGAATGCGAGGTCTGTTGCGCCGAACGAGATGAGCTGCGTCGAAGCGGCGATCTGATGAAGGGGGATCGGGATCGAGCGGCCGGTGACGATGAAACACGCGCCGTGACGATAACCGCGGTCGACGAGCTCGCCGACGGCGGCAAGCGTGCGGCTTCCTTCTATAGTATGTGCGTCGTCGAATACGAGGAGCGGAGCGTTTGAATCGTCTTGCGTCGCGAGCGCGTCGGCGAAGCGGCCGCCGATGTCCTTGGGCGATCCGAGACTTGCGGCGTCGACCGAGTCGAACGAAGGCATGTCGAGGCCGAGCGATCGCAGACCCGCGTCGAGGTGCGTGGCGAAAACGGCGAGGTCGGTGTCGGACTGATCGAGGCTATACCAGAGTTTCGGGCCCTTCCACGTCTCGAAGAGGCGGCTCGCGAGGACCGTCTTGCCGTAACCGGGACCCGCGATGATCGAGACGACGCGTATGCCCGGCTTGAACCGCCGCTCGAGATGTGGACGCTCGAGCCAATTGGAAAGCAAAGGCGGCGGCGTGAACTTCAGCCGATGGACAAACACGCCCGTGATTTTCGGCCATGGGGCGGCCCATTCCCGGAGTCAATCGCCCTCGAATTCCGTTCGCCGGTGCGGCAGCTCCGGTGCGTGCTGCCGCGATCTCGGGTCGTGCATGAGGTACGTCGTCCAAAGCTCGGCGCAACTCGCACATATGAAGTAAGAACCGAAAGCGTCTCCGACCATTTTCATGGTGGAGACGGCATCGCCGCAAAGGTTGCAGCGATCGGCTGAGCTGACTGCCCTCCCTGGCTCGGCTGCCATCGCCTATGCTCCCTTCATCGTCGTGTAAGGCCGCGGCGGTCGACCGTAAAGGTCGACCGCTCCAACCAGTCGCGACTCAGTGGCCCGAAAAGATCGAGTTCGCGATGTCTTGCTGCATGACGCAGTAGTCGACCGAACCCATCCCTGTGGGCGTATCCCAGCCTGGTCCTGACGGAACGCCCAGACCGTTCGCCCCGATCAGGATGTCGTGGAATCCGCCGACCGGCGCAGTTGTGTCGGGCGGCAGCGCCGTCGTGTCGTCACCGGGCTCGCCCGTCGGCGTGCATGCGGTGCTTCCGAGCGGACACGGCTCGTAGTAGCCGTAGACTCCGTAGTAGACGGGCGCCGCGAAACCGAGCCCGTTGTAGAAGTGCGACTCGAGCCGCGCCCAGACGCCCATCGAGAGCGGCGAGGACAGACTCGTGCCGCCGACGCCGGTCTGCGCGCCGTTGACGAAGACGTCGGCGGGGCAGCCGTTGTTGTCGCCGCACATCGCGATGTCGGCGATGCCGCGTCCGATGCCGGCCTTCGCCTGCACCGTGCACTCAGCGCAGATGCCGTTCGCTTGCCAATACGGCGCCAACTCGAACGCGCTGTAACCGCCGCCTGTGCCGACCCACGCGTGCTCGCCGTAGTACGTGCCGGGTTCGTTGCCGTTCGCGTTCGTGTCGAGCGTCGTGCCGCCGACCGCGACGACGTACGGCGACGACGCCGGGTAGCATGTCTCGGGCAAGCCGGTGGCCGGCGCGCCCGTCGCGAGGAGCACCGGGCAGCCTTCGCCGTTGTCGCCGGTGGAGGCGAACATCGTCATGCCTTGCGCAGCGGCCTGGTTGAGTTCTTCATCGTCGACGAGCATCGCGCCGTCGGCGAACGCGACCGCTTCGGCCTCGCCGAACGACGAGTTCCCGGCCTGCGTGTAGCGATCGTTCACCCACGCGCTATACGCGAGCGCGATGTCCGAGTCGCTCAGCGACGTCGTGTCGTAGACGTAGAGGTGTTTGACGGTTTGCGCCATGCCGGTCGACATCTGCGTGTCGAGATCCCATTCGTCGAGACCGGACGTATCCGTGCTTTTGATGCCGACCGTTCGGACGCTGTAGGCGACCTTCGGAAGGCCCCAGTACGCTTCAGCCGTACGAAGGTCGGTCACGACCTGCGTGACGTCGCCTTCCGCGATGACCGCGACCGACGTGCGTAAGCCGGTGCACGTCGCGGGGCAGACGCTCGGCGCGGCATCATACGCGACTTGATATTGCGGCGGTCCATATTCGCCGCCGACGCAGATGCCGCCGGTCGTCGACAGACATGGCGGCGGCGTGCCTTGAGCCTGATCGCCCATGAAGCGACCCGGCGCCGGCGCGCTGAGCTGAACGCGCGCGTGTGTGAGGTGCACGTTCATCTGGTTCGCATTCGACAGCCCGAGCACCGCGACGACGAGACCGCGGAACTGCGCAGGCACGAGCGGAGCGGTCACGTTGCCGTAGACCGTACGGCCGTTGACGATCGCCGCTCTGATTTGCGTATGGAACGCGGATTCGACTCGCGACGCCGGCCCGTACGCGCTCACGATGAGATGGTTCGGCTCGATCGTGATGTCGGTGAAGCCTTGACGCTGGAGGTAAAACGCGACCGATGCCGCCTGCGAGTACGTGGGATTGAAAGCCGCGGTGAATTCTGACGGTGACAGCCAGCGTTGGAAGAGCGCGCTTCCAGGCGTGTGCTGCTGACGAAGGATGTTATTCGCTCCGACGCGATCGCGCATGCCGAGACCGACGACGATGTGCATCGGAACGGTGTCGGGAAGCCTGCCGACTCGCAGGCGTGGATCGTTGACGAGCCGCATCGCCTGCGTGGCCGTCGGCGCCCATGCTTGTGGCGTCTCGTGGCGTGCAGATGCGATGAGCGGGCTGGCGAAGACCGGCGCGGCGACGGCGAGCGTGGCGGCCGCCGCGCAGGTCATGACGAAGAGCTTCATGAGACCTATTTCCTCCCTCGCGCGCACTTAGGACGCGCCTCTGCGAGGTTAGAATAGGCTACCGGCAGTGACAAACCGCGAACAAACCGCGTGTCCCGCCCGAAGATGGAATGGAGCAGTCGACCTCTACGTCGATCGAATGGAGCGGTCGACCTTTACGTCGATCGAATGGAGCGGTCGACCTTTGCGGTCGACCGCCGCGGCCGTGCCTGTATGCTAGGGCTGGTATCCGCCTGCGATCCAGTCAGACAACAGCTTCACCTTAGCGTCATCCCAGTACGGGCCACCCGGCGGCATGCGCGGCTCCTGATCCCCCGTCAAATATTCGTAGACGTTCTTCGCGTTGTCGGGCTGCGACATCCAGGCGTGATCAGCGAGGAGCACTCCAAAGCCTTCCATATGGTCGATGTCGTCGTCCGTGAAGAGCGGTTTGATATCGCGTTCGAATGAGACAGAACCGGCCATGGTTTTCTCCTCCTTGTAGAAGTCTGTATACCCCGTCGAGCCGAGCTTCGCTCGGCCCACTACAATACTCATTCCTACAGGCGAGGGCGGGCGGCAGACGAACCTTCCAGGCATGAGCCATGCAGCCGTTAGTCGGCTCGCGGTCACTGCATTGTCGGCGGTGGCCGCCGTCCTTATCGCGTACGCCGTGCGCGGGCACGCGGTTGCGGCGGCAAATGGCCTACCGGCGAACCCCTGCCCGCTGTCGTCGATCGCGATCGCGAGCGGCATACCCCAGGACTCGGCGCAGACGTCGCAGATCTACTTCGACTGCTTCGCGTGGCAAGAGTTCATCGGCCTCAATTGGGATGCGGATCCCGATCATGCCGGCGCGCCGAACCCATCGGCACCGGCGTCGGCGTTCGGAAAGCCGCTTGATCACGCGCCGCCCGTCTTCGAATCGTACGCCGACGCGCTTGACGTCTTCAAACCGGGAGCGGCGCCGCCGAGCAAGTGGGGCACGATCAGCCCGTCGCCGTGCGCCATTCATGGCATGGTGTCGGGCCCGGGGCGTCGCCTGCTCCGCATGTCGTCGATCGTCGCACCCGACTTTCAGACGCCGAACGGCGTGAGGCAGGCGTTCCCCGCGTCAGGTCCGAGCTGGCTCGCGGATCGCGACGGCAACATGGTATGGTACCAAATCCTCATCGACAGGGACGAGTTCGAATATATCGTCGACAAGCAGTACTACGACGCAGACCGCCAGCTGCAGACGATCGAGAGCGACGGGCGGATCGACATGCCTGCGGGCGTACCCGGAGGCGCGCTCGGTTCGATCGAGATCAAAGCGGCGTGGCTGCCGATCTCCGATCCGGCTCGTCAGAAGCGCTATCGCATGCAGCACGCGATCATCCTCGATGCGGATGGCGGATGTCACTCGGTCGACGTCGGACTCGTTGCGCTCCATATCATCCACAAGACGCAATCGCAGCCGACGTGGGTGTGGTCGACGTTCGAGCACGTCGACGACGCCCCCGCGGTGGGTGCATCGCCGGGCAACTATCTCTTCAATCGTCCTGCTTGCCAGCCGTCGCCGATCCCCGCATCGTGCGAGTTGAACAGACCGCCGGGCGCGCGGACGTCGTGCGGTGCGAACGAACCGCCGGCATACATGCCGAGCGCGTACTTCTCGAAAAAGGCGGCTTGCCCGATTTATCCGATCCAAGTGGCGCATGCGAATCCCACCGATCCGACGGCGGCATCGGTGAACGCGTACGTCGCATCGCTCATCCTTGCGCAAAACCCGAGTTCGGTCTACCAATATTACCGGCTCGTCAACGTGCTATGGGCGTCGAACTCCGCCGATCCGGATGCAGGACCATCGCCGCCCATCGAACCCGTGCTCGTCAACGGCATCACACCGCCGACGACGCAGCCGGTCGCGAACGTCATCACCGAGACGTACGCGCAGCAGATGACCTGCCTTTCATGTCATGCGAACGCGCGGATCGCAAAGTCGGCGGACGAGTTGGGAAAGTGGAAGCCGTATTTCTCGGATTTCAGCTTCATCATGTCGCAGGCGCACACGCCGCCACCGGTCGCAGCCGGTTTCCTCACACGGCCGAGCTTCGCTCGGCATACCACATCAGCTCGTCTAACGCCATGAACGCATTTTCGCCGCCGGCGAACGTCGTCGACTTCCCATCCGATCCCGCGAAACAAGCGGCGCTCGTCGCGCGCTGGACGCAGTTCCTCGACGGCTTCATGCGGCTCGCGATCGTCGGCGATCCGTGGACCAACGTCAACGATTCCAATCGAACGCTGTTCTTCAATCCGCTGGCGACGTCGATCGGCCCGAACGCGATCGTCGCGCCGATCACTTGGTTCGCGTTCCCGAACCGCGTGCTCTCGTATTTCGCCGCCTCGCAAGGTTCGCCGTACGGCTTGACCGACGTCGAGTTGTACGAACTCGCCGACCAAGGGTTTCTTGCGGGCAAGCCGGATTTCGCGCACGGATTTCCGCCGGTGCCGAGCGACGTCTACCCGGTCATCGATTGGAAACAACCGAAAGCCGGCTGGCGTGAATACGGGCCGCCCGGTGCGCGAGGGTGGCAAGACGAGTATTGCGAGTGGTGCGTGCAGCGCGACGGACAGGGCCGGATCGTCCGCATCGACTTCACGTGCGAGAATCCCGAGTACTGGGTCGCGCTATGGAAGACGGATCCGAACGCGGTTCTTTCCATATATAGAGCTGTCGTCAACGCGTCCGTCCAACTCGACGACATCATCATGCACGACAAGACCGGCGCTCCGATCGTCGACCCCGAGACGGGACTTCCCGCATATAACCCCATCAACAAGTGGAATACGGGCACGATCGCGACCCCGACGAGCGGGGGCGCCATGCATCTGACAAGTCCGCCCAACGACATCGATTCAGAGATATACCTCGCTGCCGCCGCGACGCTGCTGCGAAACGTCACGCCGTACACCGCTGCCGCGCTTATCGATTGCGCCGCGTACGGCGTGCCCTATAGGAACAGCGATCCGAACATCGGCTACAACGTCAATCGGATGGTGAAGAACGCCGGCGGCAACGGGCTGCGGATGGCGACGCTCACCGATCCGATCGGGCTCTACATGCAGCAACCCGATTTCAGTTCGTACGCGACGCCGGATGGGACCGACGCGAGCACGTTTTGGACCGTCGTTCGCGGCTCCGCGCCCGGCATGATACTCCATGCGACGTTCGCCGTGCCAGCGTCGAAAGGTTACACGGTGAGCGACGTGACGATCGGCGGGAAGCCGATCGCGTACGCGAGTCAGATAGGGCAGACGTTCCAGATGGGTCTCAGCGCGACCGTCCAACCGACGGCGCAAAACGAATCGGCGCTCCCGTGCGTCGACGTCAAACCCGATGGCTCGTGCAGCCCGTGGCCGCAGGTCATCATGGGACCTGGGATGCTCGAAGCATACGCCGCGATCATGGGCGTGCTCGGCACGTCTGGTCTGCCGCCGCCGACCCTCCCGCAGGGTAAGAGCGCGAGTTTTGCGCTTCAGGTGCTCTATGCCACCGAAAAGGCGACGATCGAAGTCCTCGGCGGCGGCGTCGACGTCACCGTGACGAGCGCGAGCGTCGACGGCACGACCGCGACCTTCATGGTGGACATCGCGGTCGCGGCGGACGCAACGCCCGGGGTTCGGTCGGTGCAAGTGAGCGATACGACGTATCCCCCAGGGCCGCCGGCGCCGGCGATGCTCATCGTCGCACCCGCATGAGATCGCCCGCGGACGACGCTCGCTTTCGTCGGGGCGTGCGGATCGGCGTCGTCGTTGCGCTCGGGTTGTTCATGCTCGGTTTGGCCACGCCGAACATCTCGCAGCTGTGGCATCCGTTCGCGCAGCTGCCGATCAACGTCAACTACGACGGCGTCATCACGTCGGTCGATCCTGGGAGCGATGCTGCAAGCGAGGGCGTCGCGCCGGGCGACGTCGTCGACTTCAGCTCGACGACGCTGAGTCAGCGGCTCGTACTTCTCGATCTCCACTATCCGCGCGGAGGCGATACATTCACGTTCCGCGTCCGCGAAAAGGGCGTGAGCCGGGTCGTCTCGATCCGGGCCGAAGGCCGGCCGGAGATTCTCGAAGATATCATCGTCGTGCTGCGACGCTCGACGTACGTCTTGTTCGTCGGCATCGCGGCGTTCATCTTGCTCCGGCGACCGAACAAGATGACCTGGGCGTTTTACCTGTATTCGCTGGCGGCCATCTACGGCAACGGCGAGTATTTCGGCTTCTTGCCGGCGCCGGGGTATTTCACGATCTGCGAGATCCAAGTCGTCTTGCTCGCGCTCGGCAACGCCGCGTTCCTCACGTTCGCCGCGCGCTTTCCGAGCGACCGGCCCGAAGGGTGGGCGGTTTGGGCCGATCGTGCCGCGCCGCTCGCATTCGTGCTGCTTGCCGTGACGAGCCTCGGCGCCGATTTCGGTGCGGTGCTCTTCGGCGTTCCTTCGCAAGCGCTCGTCCTCGCGTCGACGGTCAGTAAGATAGCCGTATTCTCGATCGCGCTCTTCACGCTATTCCACACGTACTTCGGGCGCCGCGGCCAAGAGCGCCAACGCTTGAAAATCGTCGTCTGGGCGCTCGTCATCGCGTACGCTGCGAACGTCCTCATCTTGTGGATCAACACGTTTCCGCTTTCGTTCGAGGTGGCGTTCTGGTGGGATGCGCTTGGGGCGCTCAACCTCGTCATCCCGATCGCGGTCGCGTACGCGGTGCTGCGCTACCGGGTCATGGACGTCAATTTCATCTTCAGCCGCGCGCTCGTCTACGGCGTTCTGACGACCGGGCTCGTCGCGATGTTCGCGCTCATCGACTGGATCGTCGGCACGGTTCTCGCGCAAGAGCGGTTGGCGGTGGCTGCCAACGTCGTCGCCGCGGTCGTCGTCGGCCTCTCGCTCAACGGCATCCACAGTCGCGTCGAGCGGATCATCCGGAGCGTGCTCTTCAGGCGCCGGCATGCGGCCGCTCGACGACTGGCACTGCTCGCATCGACGTTGCCGCACGTGACCGACAGCGCGACCATCTCCGCCATGGTCGTCGACGAGCCGATGGAAGCGCTGTCGCTGGCCTCCGCCGCGCTGTTCCGGTCGAACGAGCGCGGTTCGTTCGAGCGGGTGTGGGCCCTCGGCTGGGGGGAAGGCGCCGCCTGCGATCTCGACCCGTTCGAGCCGCTCGTCGACCGGCTCCGTGCGGAGGGCGAGCCGACCCGCGTGAGCAGGAGGGATCTCGTCCGCGACGGGCTGCCGGCGGGCGATGCGTCGCCGATCGTCGCGGTGCCGATCGTCGTACGAAGTCAGCTCGAGGCCGTGGCGATGTACGGCGCCCATACGGGTGGAGAAGACCTCGATCCCGATGAGATCGGATCGCTCGGCCGTATCGGCGAGGCCGCCGGCGCCGCTTACTATCACCTCGAAGCCGATTCGTTGCGCAACGCGCTTGAAGGGCTCGGTCGAGAGATCGACACATGGCGCGCACGGGCGCTCGAACTGGGTTGGAACGAAGCGGAAACGGCCGGCGATGCCGCGGTCGACGAGGCAAAAGAAGAAGAGCGAAGTTGAACTTCGCTCTTCTCCATTGTCAGGCCGGTGTTATTTCTTCTTTTTCTTCGTGGCCTTCTTCGCTTTTGGCGCTGCCTTCTTCTTGCCTCTCATCCGTAATCACCTCCGTCCTCAATAAGGTGGAAGATGCGGCTTTGAAGCTCGCGTCATTGGACGTTGACCCAAACGCGATGTATCACCTCTTTTCCGGTCGAAGGCATTCATCGTGTCAAATCTGATCGTCGCGTTGTTCGCCATCGCATTCGGCGTCGAAGAAGCGATCATCGTCTTGTATCTTCGCATGCTGCCGTCGAGTGGTCCATCCGTCGTGACGATGGAAAGCTGGCGCGAGCTGTGCACGATCGTCGTGCTCGTCGCGGTCGCGTGGCTTGCGGGCGCCCGCGCCGATGCGCGCTTTCGAGCGTTCCTCATCGCTTTCGGCGTGTGGGATATCACGTACTACGTCACGCTGTGGTTGACGTCGGGCACGCCGGGGTTGACGAGTCAGGACGTGCTCTTCCTCATCCCCGTTCCGTGGATCGCGCCGGTGTGGGCCGCGATGTCGTTCGCCGCGGCGTTGATGCTGCTCGGGTTGTTCGGGATCGCGCGCGGGCGCCTGCTCGTCGCGGGTCTTGCGATCGGGTGGCTATCGTTCGTATGGGGGCCGTTGTACGCGCGGTTCATCGACCATTCGCGGATCTTCGAATCTGCTTCGGATTTCACGTACCCGCTTTGGCTATTCGTGCCAGGCATCGCGCTTGTGCTTGCGGCGCTGCCTTTCGCACGCCGCAGACGAGCTCTGTAGCGGTCGAGCTTTAGCTCGACCGTCGCGGTTTTTCAAAGACTTGATCACGTAAGGCGAGGCCGCGGCGGTCGACCGTAAAGGTCGACCGCTTCCTTTTCACCGCGATGCCAAGCCGCGGCGGTCGAGATAAATCTCGACCGCTCCCTGTTTACCGCGAGCTACTTCGTTTTCTTGAGGTCGCCGACGAAGCTGTCGGGCGGCCCGGTAAGGCTGCCGTCATCGTGGACGGTGAAGTCGACCTCATTCTGGTCGCACGTGACCTTCAGCGTCTGCTGGTCGCACGTGTACGTGCACGGTTTGGTGTCGCCTGCGATCGTCAGCGCGCCGGTGCCGCCGGATTTGAGGTCGAGGACGATTGACCCGTTCTCGTTTTGATAGGTGCCGGCCAGCTTGTCGCCGCCGCACGCCGCAGCGGAGAGGGCCATCGAGACCAGCGCGATGACGGCGAGTGCTCTCACATCTATCTCCTTACTTCAAAGAATCTCTTAGTCGCACGTCGCTTGGACGTGGACGTTGTCGATGAGCGGACCGTAATAGCCGTTGACCGTGTCGAGGCTCTCGAACTCGATCGTCGTCGACTTCCCTTTCGCGACGAACCGCCACGTATGCGTCTGCCAGCCCATGCTGCGATACGGCCGTTTGCTGACGTCGAACGACAACTGCGTGCTGTCATCACCCGCGCTCAGTTGCATCGTCTTGATCGTCGGCGGGCCGTAGGCGTTGCCCGAGAAGTCGAAGGTCACGACGTACGTCTTGCCGGGATCGGTCTTGACATCTTGACTGATCGCTCCGAAGCTCGTGCCGTCGAGATCGATGCTGCGATCGCCGTCGGATGCGGGCCACAGCGTGCCGACGATGTCGACCGTACCCTTGCTGACGGTCCAGCCGTCGAGGTCGCTCGAGCCGGCCTTGATGGTGAGCCACTCCCCTGGCGTCGAACCTTTTTCGAAACTTCCGTTCGCGATGAGGTTCGGACCACACGGCTTTGCCGTCGCATCGACGGCGTCCGCCGAGACCGGCGAACGGAAAAAGGCGAGCACGGCGAACAACGAGAGAATGCAAACTCGAAGGCTTCTCATAGTCTCCCTCTCAGAACCGGTCGAAGCGGAAGCTAAGGCTCATATACAATCCCGAGCCCGAAAGAGCCTTCGCATGGTTGGCCGCTTTCGGCGAGACATATGCGAACAGGTCTCGAAAAATCGGCCGCGTAAACGAAGCGGCGGGGGTTTTATCCTTTCTCGCTCGAGTCAGAGGGAGGTTTACATAACGATGCACAGGACGTTAACGCTAGTGGTGTCCGCGCTTTCCGCGCTGGCGCTATCGGCATGCACCGCGAGCAGCGTGTCCGCGCCGCCCGCTTCGTCGCCCGGCATGGGCGGTGCGGCGGCCGCGCAGAGCGGCGCCCCGCGAGCGCTCTCATCTTACGAGATGTTGATCCGTGACGCGCACGGCCAAATGCAGCGCGCCCATATCTTCCTGCCGCGTGGTGCGGTCGCCCCGCAGGCGAGCGGCGGCAACCTTCGGTACGGCGGCGGCAGCATCCAAGCGACGCCGAAGATCTTCGTCGTCTACTGGCAGTTCCCGAGATACGGCGATCCGTCCGGCGAGCAGGCGCAGTTGCACTCGTTCTACAGCGGCATCGGCGGCAGCTCGTGGCTCAACACCGACACGCAGTACTATGGTCCGGTAGGGACGTTCATCTCCAACCCGACGGGCCAACTCGCGGGCGAGTGGGTCGATACGACGCATAACATCCCGCGCCGCTTGACCACGAGCTCGATCGCGACCGAGGCGCTCAATGCGGTAGCGCATTTCGGTTACAACTTCAACGCCGCGTACGTCGTCGCGACGCCGCACGGCCATAACACGAGCGGCTTCGGCTCGCAGTTCTGCGCATGGCACAGCGCCGAGTCGTCGTCATCGGGCGAAGTGGCGTTCACGAACATGCCGTACATCACCGATGCCGGCGCGTCGTGCGGTGCCAACTTCAACGGCTTGGGACCGAAGGCGGGCATCACGATCGTCAGCGGCCACGAAGAAGCGGAGACGCAGACGGATCCGGTGCCATCGAGCGGCTGGGTCGATTCGAGCGGCGCCGAGATCGGCGACAAATGCGCATGGATCTCGAGCGGCCAAGGCGCGTCGCAGAACATCACGCTGAGCACGGGGACGTTCGCGGTCCAATCGCTGTGGGACAATGCCTTCAGCGGCGGTTCCGGCGGGTGTGTCATCAGCGGTCCGTGACGAGCCGCTTCCACTAGAGAGCATCGATCGACAAAACGAGGGTCCGCGCAAGCGGGCCCTCTCGCTTTACGCATCCAACAGCGACTCGTATGGTGTTCGTTGGACCCTGACGTCATCGTCATCGGCGCCGGCGCGGCGGGATTGGCGGCGGCGATGCGTCTTGCGCAGCGCTCGCTTCGCGTCGTCGTCCTCGAGGCGCGCGATCGGATCGGCGGCCGCGTCTTGTGGACGGACGAGTCGGACGGGCGCGAGTCCGTCGAGCTCGGTGCCGAGTTCATCCACGGTCGCGCCCCTGAGACGATGGCGCTCTTGCGCCAGGCCGGCGCTTCGGCTGCAGCGCTCGACGGCGCGTCGTGGACGTGCGGCGCTGACGGCGTCCTGACGGACGACAAGACCGATTTTCGGGAGGCTACCGACATTTTCGCCGGCGCGCAGGATCTCAAAGCCGACGAATCGGTCGATCGGTATCTGCAGCGTTTCGATCGCGACCCGTCGATGGCCGAGAAGGTCGTGCTCGCGCGCCTTTTCGTCAAAGGTTTCGAGGCCGCGGACCCGTCGGACGCGAGTGTCATCGCTATCGCCGATGAGCTTAGATCTGGTGTTGACTATGCGACGCATCGTCCCACCGGCGGTTATCGTCCGCTCTTCGCCGAGCTGCACGCGGCGTGCGTGAAAGCGGGCGTCGCGATCGAGCTGTCGGCGGTCGTCAACGCGATCAAGTGGCGACGAGGCGATGTGGCGATCGACGCGACGATCGGTTCGCAGCGGCGAACGCTTCGCGCGAAAGCCACGGTTGTGACGGTACCGGTCGGCGTTCTGAAACGAGCGGCCGAGGCGGCCTGGTTCGATCCGGCGCTGTCCGCGGAAAAGCGCTCGGCGCTCGACAAGATCGAGATGGGGCACGTCGTGAAGGTCGTCTTGCGCTTTCGCTCGCCGTTTTGGGAGCGCGTCGAAAACGGGCGGTTTGACGGCGCCGGTTTTTTCCGCTGTCCTGACGGCCGCTTCCCCGCTTATTGGACGCAGCGCCCGTTGCCTGGCGGATCGGTTGTCGCGTGGGCCGGCGGCACCGATGCAAGCGCGCTGGACGGATTGAGTCCTTCGGACCTGGTGGAGACCGCGCTCGACGAATTCTCCGGGTTATTCGGTCATCCGCATGCGGTCCGCGAGGAGTTCCTCGATGGGGTCATGCATGATTGGTCGAGCGACCCGTTTTCCTGGGGAGCGTACAGCTACGTCGTCGTGAACGGCCACGGCGCTCGCGCGGCGCTCGGTGCACCGGTTGAGAATACGCTTTTCTTCGCAGGCGAAGCGGCCTCGACCGACGGCCAAGGAGGAACGGTGAACGGCGCGATCTCGACCGGCGAGCGAGCCGCACGCGAAGCGGCGGCGTCGCTCGAAGCGGAGGCTCGATAGATGACCGAACTAGCCCAGCCGTTCCTCGCACCGTGGGCGTCGTTCTTCACGATGACGGCGACCGCCGCCGCGACGCTCATCGGGTTGATGTTCGTCGTCGTCACGCTCGTATCTGGCATCGAGCGTACCGGCGACTCGGAAGTCGGCCTCTCGACCTTCAGCACGCCGACGGTCATCCACTTCGGCGCGGCGCTGCTCGTCTCGGCAATCCTCATCGCGCCGTGGCCGCGCCTTGCCGGAGCATTCGTTCTCGTCACGCTGGTCGGCTTAGCAGGCGTCGCTCACATGTCGCGCGTCACAGGCAAAGCTCGACGGTTGACGGCATACGCTCCGGATATGGAAGATTGGTTGTGGTACACGATCTTGCCGTTCGTGGCCTATGCGTCCGTGCTCGCCGGCGCCCTCTCGATGCCGCTTGCGCCGGGTGCCTCGATTTGGATCCTCGGGGGCACGACAACGCTGCTCATCTTCATGGGCATCCGAAACGCTTGGGACGTCGTGACGTACCTCACGATGGAGCGCATCAAACGTCCCGAGCAGGCACCACCGCCGGCATCATCGTCACAACCACCTGCGGTGGTTCGAGAAGACTGAGCGAGACCTAACCGAACTCGCCTCGAAATATCTGCAACCCTGGGGTTGCATTTAACGGCAGTCTGTGTTAGACTAAACGCAACCAGGAGGTTGCATATGGTTTCCACAACCGATCGAATCGAAAAAAGCGTTCTCTTGCGAGCCCCGCAGGAGCGTGTCTGGCACGCGATCAGCGATCCCACAGAGTTCGGGCGCTGGTTCGGTATGGAATTCGAAGGCAAGTTCTCCGCGGGAGCTGAGGTCCGTGGCCGGATCAAGCCGACGATCGCAGATGCGGCCGTCGCGAAAATGCAGGAGAAATACACGGGTATGCCCGTCGCGCTCTTCATCGAACGCATCGAGCCGATGCGCACCTTCGCATTTCGCTGGCATCCGTTCGCCATCGACGAATCCGTGGACTACTCCAAAGAGCCGATGACCCTCGTGACGTTCACCCTCGAGACCGCCGACGGCGGTACGAAGCTCACGGTCGTCGAGACGGGATTCGATTCGATCCCGATCGAGCGCCGCGCAGACGCCTTCGAAGCCAACGAAGAAGGTTGGACGATGCAGCTGGAGCTGGTCGGCAAGTACCTACTGTTGCCACGGTCTTGAGCTTCGCGCCCATCCTCGCCGCGCTCGGAGACGAGTCGCGGCTGGAGATCGTCAGAAAGCTTTGCATGGTCGGTCCGCAATCTACGACGCGGCTCGCACAAGATGCCGACATCACGAGGCAGGCGGTCACGAAACATATGCTTAGCCTGCACAAAGTCGGACTCGTGCGAAGCGAACGCCGCGGCCGCGAGCGGATATGGCGCCTTGAACCAAGGCGGCTGGAAGAGGTCCGTCGTTACCTGGCGCAGATCTCGAAAAGATGGGATGACGCGCTGAGCCGGCTCAAATCAGCCGTCGAAGACTAGCCTGGCGTAGCACGGGGAGCGGTCGGCCTTTACGGCCGACCGCCGCGGCCTAGTCACGGCACGGTCGGCCCCGGTCGAGCTACAGCCCGACTGTCACACGTATATAATGAAGGGCCTCGGCGGTCGAGATAAATCTCGACCGCTCCCAATTCGCGCAGTGCCGGGCCGCGGCGGTCGAGATAAATCTCGACCGCTCCCAATTCGCGCAGTGCCGGGCCGCGGCGGTCGAGATAAATCTCGACCGCTTCCTTTACCTGGCGTGCGAAGTCGCGGCACCGGCTTGGCAGTGGCTTTCGATTGGCACTTTATTTGCTCGTTTCACGGCCTCCGCACAGAATATGAGAGAGCGGTATCGTGGCCAAAGGCTCACGATATCCGTATCACCACATCTCATAAGGAGATCTTCGGGAATGTTAAGCAAGAAAGTCCTGAAAATCGGCCTTGTGGTGCCCCTGCTCCTCGTCACACACACGCCCCCGGCACGGATCAGATCTACATCATTCGCGATGACGGCAGCGGCGAACGCCGCGTCACGCACGACTCACAAGCGCACGTATTCCCCTCGTGGCGCGGAGACGGCACGGTGATATTCTCCTCGACGGACGCGAAGAACAAGACGTCGATCGCCGGCGTCGAGCTCGACAACGGCTCGGCGGTATCGTACCAACTCAAGCCGGGGTTCTTCGTCCGATTTAGCCCAGATGATACGGCGGTCGCGATCATCGCCGGATCCTATCCGAACTCGAACATCTACGTGTCGTCACCGAACGGTGATGAGATCGTTAAACTGATCTAGTCGGGGTTACCTATGCTGAGCATATTACTTTCACTCCTCGTGGCGATCGTCGCCAACAAGCCTGTGGATGCCCAAGCAAGTCCTTCGCCGGCCAGTGACCGCGCAGCCATCATCAATTTCGAAAACGCCGTCGTGAAAGCAGATGCGTCAGGCGACATCTCGTTTTACGAGAACAATCTGACGGACGATTGGACTGGTGGAACGAGTTGGGGCACTTGGTATACGAAGGCGGCACTCTTGCACGATCTGCGGAATCGCACCAACAATCACGTCAATAAGTCCACGATTAGCGGGCTTCGGGTACGGCTGTACGGCGATGCGGCAATCGCCACGTTCGATCAAAGCTACGACGCTGTGGTTCTTGGCCAACGCCGAATTCGTCACGTGTTGAACACCGACACCTTCGTAAGGCAGAACCATCGCTGGATGCTTGCGGCGAGCCACACCTCCGTGGCGCGCTAGTGCGGCGTCGGGCCCTGCACCGCTTCGACGAACGCGTCCGGTCGGATCCATTTGGCGAAGGCGGCCTGGACTTGCGCGGCCGTGATGCCCAAGTAGATCCTGGCCGCGCGCTCGGGCTCATCCAGCGGTAGTCCGCGTTGCGAACGCGCCATCAGTGCGCCCGCGATCGAGTCCTCGTCGCTCTCCGATAGAGGGATCTCCCGAAGCAGCAGCGCCTTCGCCTGTTCGAGCTCGGCCGGCGTCACGGGCGCGGTTTGCATGCGGCGCAAGTCGCGAAGGATGATCGATTTCGTCTTCGACACGTTCGGCGGATCGCAACCGTAGTCGACGGAGTACGTCGAACGCGTCGACCCGACGCTCAAATCGTTGCCGACGAAATAGGCGAGGCCCGCCTTCTCGCGCACGTCATGGTAGAGCCGCGTCGCATAAAACGCACCGCCGAGCACGTGGTCGCCGACCTGGAGCGCGTAGTAGTCCGGGTTCGACCGGGTGATGGAGAGGTTCTCGCGGAGCGTGACGTTGTCTTGGACGCGGCTCGCATCCGGTACGACCGTCATCGACGGGCGGTTGAGAGCTACTTTCGGGAGGTCGGTCTTCGGCGCAGGCCCTGACGCCCTCCACGCGCCGAACCATTTCTCGACGGCGGCCCTTGCCTTTGCCGGCGTGACGTCACCGATGACGACGATCGTCGTCGTGTCCGGCCGGAAAACATGTTCGTAGTACGACTGCGCGTCGGCGAGAGAGAGACCGCTCACGCTCGCGAGTGTGGGCTGCCGCAGGGCCGGGTCGTTTTTCGGATACAGGCCTAAGGCGAGCGCACGATCCTGCAAATACCCCGGCGATTGGAGCTCGCTTGCCGCTGCCTGGGCCTCCTTTTGTTGTACGGCGGCGAAGTCGGAGGCTTCGAAGACCGGGTGGAGTTCGTTATCGGCGAGGAGTTGAACACCGCGGTCGAAGTTCGCTGCGAGCACGCTCACACCGAAGGACGATCCACCGTTCTCGCTCGCGGCGATGTCGTCGAGGGCGCGCGCATACTCGACGCGACTGAGATGCGTCGAGCCATACGAGAAAAGATCATCGACGACTGAAGACACGCCTTCCTTACCCATGGGTTCTTGGAGGGCGGGTTCCGCCTTGACCGACCCCGACACGGTCACCGTCCGGCTAACGGTCTCGGTTTGGATGATGAGCCGAAGTCCATTGGGCAAGGTCGTAGCGACGGGCGCGAGCGTCGACGTCGGAATTGAAAGAGTGCCGAACGCGGCGGTCGCCCACGACGGCAGCGCGACCGCTTTAGTGTCTT
Source organism: Candidatus Eremiobacteraceae bacterium (assembly GCA_035710745.1). Taxonomy (NCBI): domain Bacteria; kingdom Bacillati; phylum Vulcanimicrobiota; class Vulcanimicrobiia; order Candidatus Eremiobacterales; family Candidatus Eremiobacteraceae; species Candidatus Eremiobacteraceae bacterium. The sequence goes on from DASTCX010000014.1 coordinate 67,668, forward strand.
TCGGCGCGAACGACTCGGGTGAACCGAACGTTTGAGACGACGAAGGCCGGCCGGACGGTTTGGGCGTCAATACTGCAGTCACCGCGGTCGCGTTGATGAGATACGTCCGCGCGATGCGATTGACGTCGGCGAGCGTGACGCGCTGCATGGCCTTGATGTCATCGGCGGGATCGGAGCGACCCTCGATCGCGATCGCCTGTGACCAGGCTGATGCGAGACCCGAGATGGAATCGAATTGCGACTCTTCTTGGGCGAGCGCTTGACGCTGGGCCGCGTGTACGAGATCGGCGGGAACGCCGTTACGGACGTAGCCGGCGATGATGTTCTCTATCGTCCCGACCTCTGCGGTCGGATCGACGCCGGGCTTGAGCGCGGCGGCCGCGATGCCCTCGCCGGCGCCCGGCAAACCGTTGTTGAAGAAGAAGGTCTGGAAGGCTTGACCCTGAGGCACGAGTGCGTACAGATCTGCGCGCTGGCTTGACAGGACGCCGCTCAGGACGAGGGCAGCTGGATAGTCCGGACTGTCGGAACCTGGCATGCGGTAGCCGACGACGACGATGGGCACGGGCAGATCGGTGTCGCTCGTGAGGGCGGCGGCCTTGGGCGGGCCGAGGGCGATCGGCGCGCGCGCAGGCGTCGCGCGGCGCGGGATCGAGGAGAAAGGCGACTTCACCTGCTCGATGGCGGCGCTCGGGTCGACATCACCCGCGATGACGAGCACCGCGTTGTTCGGCCCGTACCAGTGCCGATAGAAGTCGCGCAGCATCGAACCAGTCGTCTTGTCGAACGAGGCACGAGTGCCGACACCGTTGACCGTGTAAGGAGTTCCGACGAAGAGGTCGGATTGCAATGTTATGAAAGCCTTGCTCACCGGGTTGGAATCGTCAGCGGAGACCTCTTGCTCGATAGGACCCCGTTCTTCGTTCCATGCGTCCTGCGCATCGATGACGTCGTGCATCCGCGCAGCCTCGATGTGGAGCGCGACCCCGAGATCCTCCGCAGGCACCGTCATGAAATATTGCGTGACGGTGGGCTGCGTATCGGCATCGTAGTCGCCGCCCATTTGCGCTGTTATCGCTGCCAACTGCGCGGCGGACAGCTGCGACGAGCCGCGGAACATCATGTGTTCCTGCGCGTGCGCCATGCCGGGGAAACCGGACGGTGACTCCGCGCTGCCGACGGCGTAGTTCAGCTCTACCGTGACGACGGGGGCGAGCGGATCGCGGACGACGACGATGCGAAGACCGTTGGAGAGCGTCGCACGAGTCGCTACCGCCGTCTCGGCAGCGCGCGCAGGAATCGAGGCAGTGAAAACGAGTGCGCATAGGCCGCCGATCGCGGCCGCGTTACGAAGTGACAAGGCTGGGGATCCTTTCGCGGATGAGTGAGCGATAGACTTAGTAGTCGCGCTTCGCTAGTCCCGCCGTGCGCGATGACGGTGACCGGGTGCGATAGACGTGCGCGTCCAAGCCGTGCACATGGTCAAGGAAGGCCGGCTCTCAAGACAGACTCCCGGCCCGAGTCGCTGGACGACGATGCGGCGTCTGTTCCCCGTGCCATTCCGTCGCTTTCCTGAATTCCTACGCGAGATGACCGACCGCTACGGACACGTCATCGCCTTCGCGCTGCCCTGGCGATCGTATATATTCGTCAACGAACCCGCGGTCGTCAAAGACATCTTCATCACGCAGCAGCACGCGTTTTCCAAGTCGCTCGGCATCCGGGTGCTGCGCCTGCTTCTTGGCGACGGGCTCCTCACGAGCGAAGACCCGCTCCATCGGCAGATGCGCCGTATCGTCCAACCGGCTTTCCATCGCGAGCGGGTGGCGCAATACGTCGGCGTCATGGAGCGAGACGCGCAAGAATTCGTCGACCGGCTTCAGCCCGGCGCGGCGTTCGACGTCCACGGCGCGATGATCGCGCTGACGTTGCGCATCGCCACCGAAACGCTGTTCGGAACCGACGAAAGCGGATCGGCGCAGGCCGTCGGTGAGGCTCTGCGCCTCATGATGCTCGAGTTCCCGTACATGCTGACGCCGCTCAGCTCGCTTCGACGGCGCCTGCCGCTGCCCGCGACGAAGCGCTTCGAACGTTCGCGCGCGATGCTCGACTCAATCATCTACGATCTCATCGAGCGCCGTCGCCGCGATGCGACCGAGCGCGGCGACGCACTGTCGCTGCTGCTCGCGGCTCGCGACGGTGAGACCGGTTACCGGCCGCACGACGAGCAGATCCGCGATGAGATCATGACGCTCTTCACGGCGGGGCACGAGACGACCGCCAACGCGTTGACGTGGGCGCTCTATCTTCTGGCTCACAATCCGGATGTTGACGTTCGCGCGGCGCAGGGGATCGAGCGCGGCGACCACGGGCCGATCGAACGAATCGTCAAAGAGACGCTCAGGCTCTATCCGCCGGCGTGGATCATCGGCCGCGAGGCTCGCGAGGACGTCACGCTCGTCGACGGCACGTTCGTGCCGGCGGGAACGACGGTATTCGTCGCGCCGCTGCTCCTGCACCGCCGACGCGAGTTCTTCACCGAGCCGGATCGGTTTGATCCCGATCGCTGGCTTGACGCCGAGCCGCCGCAATTCGCGTTCATCCCATTCGGCGGCGGTGCGCGACGGTGCATCGGCGAGGATTTCGCGCTGCGCGAAGCATCGATCGTGCTGACGAAGATCGTGCAGCGCTATCATCTCGTTCTTGCGACGAATGCGAAGATCGACGTCGATCCGTTGGTGACGCTTCGACCCGCCGGCCCGGTGCTCATGAAAGCTATCGCAAGACCGCGCTTTTCATAGTAGTTCTGGAGCACAATTCCCGGTACGGGGGAAACCCAACTCGGCGGTCATACCACCCCGAATGGATAAGGCGCTCGGCAGCGGTTTGACGCTACGGCAGGCAGCATTGACCGTCGGATTCGGCTATCTCCTCAATCCGGTTCCTTATGCGGAGTTCGGGATATGGCCGAAGCTCGTCGTCAGCGGCAATGCGGCACAGACGGTCGCGAATATCTCCGCGCATCAGGGGCTCTTCCTCGTCGCTATCCTCTGCTACCTGATCAACTTCATCGAGGATATCGTCATCGCGTGGGCGCTATACTTCTTGCTCGCGCCCGTCAACAAAACGATCTCGATGCTCGCCGCATTGTTCAGGCTCATGTACACGGCGATCGCGTTCTCGGGGATGTTCAACCTCGTCACGGTGGCGCGCATGGTGCAGACGCCCGCGTACCTGACCAACTTCGGGCGCGATCAGTTCGACGCGCAAATCGACCTCTTGCTCCATATCTTCCGGTACGATTACGCGTACTCGATCTGCGCCGTCTTCTCGATCCACCTCTTGCTCGTCGGTTATTTGATCATCAGATCACGCTACATCCCGTGGTGGCTCGGAGCGATCGTCATCATCGATGGTCTTGCCTGGATCGTGAAGAACCTGCAGCCGTTCCTCTACCCGAACGCCGACCTCGGCTACATCTCTATCGCGTTCTGGGGCGAACTCGTGCTCATGCTCTGGCTGCTGATCTTCGGCTGGAAGATGAAAGAGCCGGTCGCGGCTACTTGACGGGCTTCGCCCGAAGGCCTAGCGGAGCGCCTTAGCCATTCGCGTGACGATCTCGTCGAGTATCGCGCGCGACGTCCCCATGTTGAGCCGTACGAAGCGATCGGCGAACGGGCCGAACTTCCGGCCGGGTTCCAGTGCGACGCGACCGCGTTCCAAGAATCTTCGTGATGGGTCACCGTCGATCGCGAGGCGCGTGCAATCCAGCCACGCGAGATACGTCGCCTCCGGTGGTGCGTAGCGCACGTCCGGGAGCCGCTCGCGCAGCAGATCGCCGAGCAGCCGGCGATTGCCGTCGAGATAGTCGCGCAATGAGTCGAGCCAGGGCGCTGCGTGACGGAACGCCGCGATCGTCGCGATGACGCCGAGATGTCCGATCCGTGATTCTACCTCGTCCGGCCTCGACTTCAAGCGCGCCCGCAGTTTGTCACGGATGTGCTCCGGAGCCGCGCCGATGACCGCGCACTTGAGGCCCGCGATGTTGAAGGCTTTCGATGCCGACCACAGCGCGATGCATGGCAATTCCCCCGAGACGCTCGGCGCGGCTGTGAAGACGATGCCGGGCATCGTCAAGGGTGCGTGACTCTCATCGCTTATGAGCGCGACGCCATACCGCTCGCACAATGCGATGAGTTCGCGCAGTTCGGCTTGCGTCCACACGCGTCCGACCGGATTGTGCGGGCTGCACAAGAGATACGCTCGTGCGCCGCTCGCGAATGCGCGCTCGAGCGCGTCGAAGTCGAGCGACCAGCGTCCGCTTTCGTCCTGAGCGAGCGGAGCGGCTGCGATCGTACGCCCCTCGTGCGGTATGACGTCGTAGAACGGCGCATAGACCGGCGGGTTGATGACGACGCGTGCTCCCGGAGGCGTCAAGATGTGAAGCGCTTCGGCGACGCCGGCCATCACGTCCGGCACCGCGAAGAACGCCGTCTCGTCGACGTCCCAAGTAAACCGGTCGCGAGCGAAATGCGCGAATGCGGCCGACACGCCCGCCGAATGGGCGTAACCGACGTCGCCGCGGGCGACCGCTTCGTCGATCGCCTCTCGGATCGGGGCGGCTAGGTCGAAGTCCATCTCTGCGACGAACGCCGGCAAGACGTCAGGCGGATACGTCGCCCATTTCTCACTGCGGCGTTGCCGCAATCGCTCGAGCGAGATCGCGTCGAACTGGGTTTTTGTCAACGGTGCTCGCGAGCGACCGCCGCCGGCGTCATCCCGACGACGCGACGGAAACACCGCGCCATGTGGCTTTGATCGACAAAACCGGCTGCCAAGGCGACCTCGTCGAGCCTGGCATCACCGATCGCGAGGAGATTCATCGCGAACTCGACCCGTTGTCTGACGACGTAGCGGTGCACCGGCATGCCGACGGTCTGCCTGAAGAGCGCCTTGAAGGTCGACGAACCCATGCCGGCGACTTCAGCGAGCTCGGCAAGCGACAAGTCCGTCGCGAGGTTCTCGTGCACGTAATCGACGACCGATTGCCACTGTCGTCTCGTCAACCCTCGTTTCGGTTTCGAAGACCTTGCGTAACGACGCAGCAGTTGAGCCGTGAGCGCGGTGCCTAAGCTCTCGCTATAGAGGCGATCCGTCGATTCGTCCGTCTCGAGCACCGCAGTGAGCGCCCACGCGATGTGCTGCAGCATCGGATCTCGCACCTGCATCTGCGGCGCCAGCGACAGCGTGTCCGGATCGATGCCCATCGATTCGGCAGTCGCCCGGACGAGCGTCTGCGACAAATCGAGGCGAAGGAACGTCGAAGGTTCGCTATCTTCCCATATCGCAGGGCATCCCACGGGTACTAGGTCGATGTCGCCGGGTGACTGCAGACGCCGAAAAATCGGTCCATCGCACCGGCGTGCGGTCCTGATAGGCTTGCCGAGGTGCATGCTGAAGTTCAGCATCGGCGCGCTCGGACATGATACGGTGCCGCCGGTCGTTTCGAAGAGGGTCGCGTCGAAGCCGCGCCACTGCCGGCCCGCGCTCGTCAAGCGAGGCGAGAATGCCATCTCGCTTGTGCCCATGTGACGGATCCAAATCTTGTCAGGCGTATCCATCACAGGCGTTTTCATTTCAACGACGAGCGTCTCCTGACGCTCGACATCGCCGTGTCACGCAATGCTAAAAATCGCTGGCAGAAAATACCTGTGCGTGTCCGTTTGTCCGCGGTTAAGCGGATCGGACCGCGGCGGTCGAGCTAAAGCTCGACCGCTACAAGATCTCTCTCCTGAGGCCGTCTAGTTGACGGTGACGGCCACCGGCTGCGAGGGGATGCCGTTCGCTATGACGACGATCGTGCTCGCTCCAAGCTCGATACCAGCTGGGACGTCGAACATCGTCGTCACGGTCGCCATCGAAGCGACGCCCATGAAGCTATGGTCGTGCGTTCTCGCGTAGAACACGTGACCCGTCGTTGAGTTCTGGATGCGGACGAGCGGGTAGTTCGACGCTTGTTGGTCGTCGTCGCCGTACGCGTTGGCCTGCGAGATGCCGTTGAACAGCGTGCCCGCGATCGTGTAGGTGCTGCCATGCGTGAGCGTCGTCGGCACCGACGTGATGCTTGGTGCGCTCGAGAGATCGGGGTGCACGCGCGGCGTGTAGATCTCGACGTCGTCCGTTCCGTCCGTCTCGAGCACCTGGCCGGTCGGCAGCATCAGCAGGCGTACGTTGTAGCTGGAATCGTTCGGCGCGTCCGGCGGCGCGGCGACCTGGATATATCCCCTTCCGTTATACACGAACATGTACATCGGCGATTGGTAGGTGCCGGGACTTGCGGCGAAGAGGATGGTGCCGTTCGTCAGCAGCGTCGCCGGACCGTCGGTGTCGTGCATCGGTTGTCCATTGACCGTCGGGAGAGCCGGACCGGCGATCCACGCGTGTCGAAGCGTTTGATAGGTCGCGGTGTTTCCGTTCGCGCCGATGACGAAAACGGTTCCGTTCGGCCGCAAGATCTGCGGCCCTATCTCGAACGCGAGGGTAAGGTCGCCGGGTAGCGACCCCGCCGACGACCACGATCCTCGTCGCGGGTTGTAGAGCTCGGAATTCGGCTCATCTCCAACGTCGGCCGTGACCACCTTACCGCTGGGAAGAAGCGTCCAGCCTTCCTCGGAGTTGCCGTCGGCCTTGCCCGCCCCCGTGAGGCTCCACGTCAGCGTGCTTTCGTTCAGCAATGCCTGCGTACTATTGCAGCAGTTGCCGAGCATGAACGTGCCGTCGGGGAGGACGACGCTGGAAGCATCGCCGACCTCGGACCACGGCAGCCGCGGTAGCGACGTCCACGCATCCGCTACCGGATCGTAGATCGCGCCCATATTGATCTCGGCCGGATTGAAGAAGTTGTACTCGCCGCCGTCGATGACAAGCTTGCCGTCAGCGAGCACGGCGGATCCGAAATACAAGGGACCGTAGCCCGACGGCAGCGTCGCCGCCTGCTGCCAGTGCCCCTCGATGTAATTGCCGTTCACGTTGGGGATCAAGCGATACCAATTCGCTGCGTTGTCCTGCACCATGACCGAGCCGTCGGTCATGAGCAGCTCGGTGCCTGCGCCATTCTGGCCGAACGGTGCCGACGCTTCGACTTGCCGCCATCCGCCGAATTGCGCGCGCAGCACATCGGCGTACGTCACACGATGCGTCGGCGCGGGCGGCCGAGGCGGCGCGTGCCCGAGCAGCGTCGTCGGACGTGCCGATGCGACGGAAGAAGCGGCGGCGACGATAAATGCCGCGGCGATGAGGGCGCGAAGCTGAATAGTCACGCGATCTCCAATCTGTCGATGCGGTAGGCGGCGCTGTTCGCTGAAGCGTGCGGTCTTCCCGCGGGTGCGGCCTAGCTCATATGAGTCGAACCTCAAATGAATGGGGCAATACGTTGCGAGGAGCGCAAAAGCGACGTCGGCGAACCGTCCGGCTCGAGGAGTTATCATGATCTTTTTTCAGTCTTCGTCGCGTCATCTAGTCGTCCTCATCGGTTCGGTCGTTGCCCTCGCATCGATCGCAGGGTGCGCAGGCCGTTCTTTCGTCGCACCACCTGAGTCAGGTGGGCGCACAGGGAGCGCTCCGGCGGGTACGTTCCAAGTCGTCTATAGCTTTCAAGGCGGATCGGACGGCGTAGAACCGGCGGCGCCCGTCGTCAGCCTCAGCGGTACGCTTTATGGAACAACGAGAGGCGGCGGGGCCAACGGCGACGGCACCGTTTACAGCTTGACGCCTGCCGGAGTTGAAAGCGTCACCCACAGTTTTGGTGGGAGCGGAGACGGCAATACACCCGACTCAGGTCTTGCGATCTTGGGCGGCACGTTCTACGGCACGACCAGCCTCGATGCCGTCAACGACTGCGGTGTGGTCTATAGCATAACGCCGGGTGGTGTAGAGACGCCGCTCCACAAATTCACCGGCGCGCCGGACGGATGCAGGCCCGAGTCGCCGGTCACCCCGGTCGGCGGCACGCTGTTCGGCTTGACCGAATCAGGCGGCAAGTCACTGCAGTTCGGCGTGCTCTATAAGCTGACGACCACCGGCGTTGAGAAGATCGTCCACGCATTCAAAGGCACGCCGGCAGACGGCGCATACCCCGCAGCGAGTTTGTTGAACGTCGGCGGAACGATCTATGGAACGACGGACTCGGGCGGCACGAGCGGGATGGGATCGGTGTTCACGCGCGCGCCCGGGGGCGCCGTTTCCATTATATATAGTTTCAAGGGCGGTGCCGACGGGGCAAATCCCCTCGGCGGACTCATCAACCTGAACGGCACGTTCTATGGTACGACGTCGCGGGGCGGTGCGAACGGTGTCGGCACGGTCTACAGCATCACGCCGGCGGGAGCGGAAAACATCGTCTACTCATTCACCGGGACCAACGGTGACGGCGTAAACCCCATCGGCAATCTCGCCGTGAAGCAAGGCCTGCTCTACGGCGTCACGTCGGCGGGCGGGGCATCCCTCGATGGCATCGCGTATAGCGTGACGACCGGTGGGGTAGAGACAATCCTGCACACATTCACGGGCGGCAACAACGATGGGGCGAATCCACAAGCGGGGCTCATCGTGTCGAGTGGCGTGATCTATGGAACGACCGCGTTCGGCGGCACAAAGGGTCTGGGCACGGTGTTCCATCTGTAGGCCGCGGCGGTCGAACTAAAGCTCGACCGCTACATTTCCTTAGGGCAAGGCCGCGGCGGTCGAGCTGAAGCTCGACCGCTCCCTATCCTAGCCGCAATAGGTGGACGAGCGATAGCCCACCCAAGATAATGAACGCAGTACCGACGAGGCTCGTGACCCATTTGCCGAAAGGTGCGAGCTTTTCCACGAACACGAGAGTCGTCAACCCCGCGATCCAATAGATGTTCATGATACCGCCGTAGAAGAGCAGAAGCATCAGCATCCAGCAGCACCCGAGACAATAGGCGCCATGCAAGACGCCCATCAGAACGGCGCCGCCTGGCCCCGTGCGCCAGTGGAGGGTGAGGAATTCCGCCGGTGCGCGACAGTGGCGCAAGCAGACGTGTTTGAGCGGCGTGAATTGCCACACGCCGGCGGCGAGCAATAATATCGCGCCGAGAGCCGCGCTGGTCGTGACCATCATCGGCGAAAGCAGTGCGACGCGGCTCAGCTGCCACTGAAGCGCGACAGCCAGAACGCTGAACACGGCCCACACAGCGAGGTAGCCGGAGGCGAACAATCCGGTGCCCATGTACGGCGCGGTCAATCCGCGTTGGCTGCGCGTCAGCGCAGCGAAGAGCAAGATCAAGGGGGCGGCCGACGGCAGCATCGTCGCCAACATCATCAGCCACCACATGACGAACATGAGAAGCGCGTAACCAGTGGTCCATCGAGCGGGCTCCATCGCCCCCATCGGATCGTTGATGTGCAGCGAAGTCGGCCATCCCGACATCTGCGACGCCGGCGTACCCGTTCCGGCGCCGACGACGACGTACGCCCACGACAGGAAAACGACGACGGCCAATGCCCCGCCGACGACGATGCGATCGCGTCGCAAGAGTGGTGCGAGCGAGTCGAACATCGCGTTTAACGAATGACGCCGGTGTCGCTCAAATGGAGCTCCGCGAACTGGCCGTAGGTGTTCTTGAGCTCCATCGGGAGTTGCCCCTTGACGCTCGACGACGCGCTCCCGATCTCTGCTATCCTGTATTCAAAGCCGTGCGGAAGGTCGATGCGAACACGGTGCTCGGCGCCGGTCACCGGATTGTGGATGGGCGCTCCCGTCATTTCCGCAAGTCCTGGGATGCTCAGCCGGCCGGTGCGCTTCTCGGTATTCATCTCAAATTCGATGGGCTTGTACAACGTCTCGAGCTTGTTGGGCGACATCTTGCTATACACCCACCACATGGTGGCCATGTCCGTCGTGTCTTCTCCGCTTATGATCTTGCGGAGCGCCTCGCGTTGCGGAGCATCGGCACGCTCGTCGACGATCACCTGCATCGTGCCGTTGCCTTCATGGATCGGACCCGGCCAACTCAAGATAAGTGCAGCACGGAGGCCGTCCAAGCGGACATCTCCGAAGTGTCCTTTGTCGATCTGATAACCGATAAACGCATGGCAGTTGCCGTGTGTGGGTAGTGCGTTGAACTGGCACGGACAACCGTACGCGCAATTGCAGTTGACGAGCTCTCGACCTTCGATCTGCCAATTAGTAGCCATTCGCTGCTCCTTCCCCCTAAGCGCGTCGGTCGCACCCGACGCTAGCAATGGAAGCGAAGTCCGAGCGCCCGACTCCCGTGGGAGCCGACGGCCAAGACGTCCTCTCTTAAAATCGCGGACACGCCTGCGAGGATAGTCTGCTCGTTCGCGAAGTCGGGGCTTTGGACCACCGACCATCGACTTCCATCCCAGTGCTCGGTCAGGGTGGCCGTGTTTCCGGGGCGTCCGCGTATGCCGACAGTCCAGACGTCCTGCGGCCCGACTGCAGAGATCGAATTGAGTATACTGAACTCGGTGCCTGGACTCACTCCGTGGACCAAGGTCCAGGCCACTCCGTTCCAGTGCTCGACTAGCGCCTTGAATCGCACGCCGTCGTTGTAGGTACCCACCGCCCAGGCGTCGTCACGCGTTATCATGGTTACGGCGTCGAGACGGTTACCATACACGCTTTCGTCGGGGCTGGGAACGATGGACCAAACGCTTCCATCCCAGTGCTCGGTCAACGTCTGTTCTACGCCGGAGGAATCGACGTACGCGCCGACCGCCCAGACGTCGCTCGACGAACGCGCCGCCACACCGTTCAGCTCGTTCGATCCAGAGCCGACGTTTGGACTGGGAACCTGTGACCAGACAGCGCCGTCCCAATGACCGACAAATGTCTGCACGAGGCCGGGTGCGGAACTCGATGCCCCTACCATCCACACGTCGGACGACTCGACAGCAGCGACACCGCTGAGGAAAGTCGAAGGCAAACCCTTCATCGGAACCAACGTCCACGAGGCTCCATTCCAGTGCTCGATCAGCGGTACTTCAACCCCTGAAGCTTCTTCGTTTCCAACCGCCCAGACATCATCAGAGCTTGCGGCCGTCGTGGCTGCCAGACGGTCGTCTTTGTGCGCACGTACGCCGGGCGCCGGTACGATAGTCCACTCATTGCCATCCCAGTGTTCTGTGAGCGGCTTGAACGCTTGGAAGAACGGGTCGTAATGCGCTCCAACAGCCCACGCGTCGGTACGTGACACGGCGAAGACGCCATTCAGCAAGTCGCCGTTTTGGCTTCGATCGTGCGCGTGGGTAACCGTCCATTTGCATTGCGCCGCGGCGACCGCTGGGCCGAGTACCATGACTGAACCAAGGGCGACAAAAAGGCAAATGGTAGAGAACTTCATCGGTCGAGACCTCCGCGGGTTCACGGCGCTGAGACCGAAAAGGGTCCCGTCGCGTCAGGGTCTGCTCTCGAAGACGCTGTAGTTACCTATTTTTGAAAAAAACGCGGAGCATCTGGAACCCCGTGCCGGCTAACGCCGGAACGATATCCTGGCGGCGCGTCCTGCCCCTTGGAATTACGACTTCTCGCTTGATTCACCCGTTCGCATCGGGGCCGTTGGACGCCGTATGGACGGCGCTCGTGTAGGATGCCAGTCATGCGAACGATCATCCCAGGCGTTTTTTTCGCCGCCGGTTTCGGCCCAATAGCGGCGTTGGCGTTGTTCATCATCGGCGTCGCGCCGCTCCCGGTGACGGCGCTAGCGGTCATCGCCCCGATGAGCGTTCTCGCGATTTCGCTCGGCGTACGCAACCCGGCGTGGGGCCACGTCGCTATCAAGGGTCTCTTGATCGGCCTTGCCGGCGTGACGACGTACGATCTCTTCCGCATGCCGCTCGTTCAAATCGGCCTGTGGCCCGACTTCATCCCACGCATCGGCGGCTGGCTTGTGCTTTCCGACACCCCGAATGCAGCCGTCGGCTACGTGTATCGCTACCTAGGAGACGGCGCTGGTATGGGAATGTCGTTCGTCGCCGCCTACTCGCTCGCCCGGGGGAAACTACCCGCTATCGCAACGGCGACCGCATTCGGCGTAGGCATTTGGTTATGCCTTATCGCTACCCTGATCATCGCGCCACACGGCCAGGAGCTGATGTTCCGCATCACGCCGACGAGCCTTGCGCTCTCTCTTATCGGTCATGTCATCTACGGAGCGACGATTGGCTATCTCGTCTTTCGTTTCGATTCAGCCATCTACGCCGACGCTACTCTCGCAGTACTTGATGGACGAATGAGATGGCGATCGATCCCTCGCCTACGGCAGACGCAACGCGCTTGATGCTTCCACCTCGCACATCGCCCACCGCGAGGACTCCGGGCAAACTCGTCTCGAGCAAGAACGGCGTGCGAGTAAGCGGCCAGCGAGCAGAGCTCAACTCTTCCGGTGATAGATCGGAGCCGGTTTTTATGAAGCCCTTCGCATCAAGAACGACGCAGTTGTCAAGCCACTTCGTGTTCGGCACGCCGCCCATCATCAAGAAGACGTGTCGAATGGCGTGTTCTTCCACATCGCCGGTCTGATTGTTGCGCCACCGCACCGATTCGAGATGGTCCTGGCCCTCAAGAGCCACGATTTCCGTGTACGGCGTCAATACGATCGAAGGCGTTTCTTCGATGCGGCGGCTCAAGTAGCGTGACATGGTAGCCGTCAAGCCTTCTGACCGGACGATCAAGTAGACGCGTTTGGTCGTTTGCGCAAGGAAGATGGCGGCTTGCCCTGCGGCGTTTCCGCCCCCGACGACGATCGCTTCATCACCCGCGCAGAGCTGGGCCTCGACGAACGTCGCGCCGTAATAGATCCCCGCACCCTCGAAGCGCGATAGATTGTTCAAGACGAGTTTTCTGTATTCGACGCCGGTCGCGATCACGACGCTGCGCGCCTGGATGCGAGCACCGTTATCCACCTCGACGACGTGCAGCCGATGATCGCAGTTGAGTCGCGTTCCCGTGGCCATGAGCATTTCCGCGCCGAATTTTTCCGCCTGGTTGTACGCCCGCGCGGCGAGCTCCTGACCAGAGATGCCCGTAGGAAATCCTAAGTAGTTCTCGATCCGTGAGCTTGAACCGGCCTGGCCGCCGGGCGAGGTGGTCTCCAGCACGAGCACATCAAGCCCTTCTGAGGCGGCATACACCGCGGCTGCCAGTCCGCCGGGGCCGGCGCAGATAACGACAAGATCGCGCGTGCGCGTTTGGTTGACGAGTAGGTTGAAGCCGAGGCATTCCGCCAATCGCTGATTGGTCGGATTACGCAGCACGTTTTGACCGCGGCAGATCACCACCGGTATGTCGCTCGCCGCGACGTGGAAGCCGGCCAACATCTTCTCGACGTCGGGGTCCCGCTCGAGATCTATGTACGAGTACGGATGAGCGTTGCGCATCAAGAATTCTTTGATCTTCAGCGTCTCGGCCGAATGCGTCGAACCGATGAGGACGACGTCTCCCACGCCTGCCGCTACCAGGCCCGCCCTGCGCAGAAGAAAGGCGCGCATCAAGATCTCACCAAGCTCCTCATCAGTTTGGATGAGGCCGAGCAACTGCTGATGATCGAGTTCGATGACGTCGCCGGGTTTGGAGACGCGCACCCGGAACAATGTGCTCCGGCCGGAGACGGTGTTGACCTCGCCCATGAACTGCCCAGGTCCGCTGACGGCGACGAGGGTGTCGCCGGTCGCCGAGGGGCGCACGCTTTCGAGCTCGCCCGAAACGACCGCGAAGAACGGAACCCCTGCATCGCCTTGTTCGATGAGGACGTCGCCTGACCGCACGGCGCGAGTCAGGCCGTGAGCCGTAACGCGGCCCAGCTGAGCGGGCGTCAGAGTCGGAAAAACGTCTTCATAACGCGACGTCGTGAGCGGTATCGGACTTGTTCTGTCGGCCATGGCGAATGCGAGGGGTTCCGGATTCGGAGAAGTGGTTCCGGTCGGGCGTGACGGGTTGCGGGACGGGGCTAGGCCGATAAATCGTCGATGATAGGAGTAGGATGCTATCAACGCCGGGCAATCGGGGAGAACATTACTAAGGAAGGAGCGTTCTTAGAACATGTATAGGCGAATCGCAATCGGTCTTTTGGCTTCCCTCGCGCTCGCGGTGGCCATCCGTCCTACGCCCGCGGCGGCGGTGGACAAGATATGGGTCGGCTACGTCGTCCACGTCTCGGTCAACAACATCAAAGTCGTCAACTACGAGGAAACCCAAACGCTGAGCTTTCTCATCCTTCCGAAATTCAAGAGCGTCTTCTCCGCCGATGGCAAGACGACGTATCAGATGGCGCAGATAAAGCGCAACATGCTCGTGAAGGTCTACTACGATCAAAATCTGCTCGGGCAGCGACACGCAGATAAGATATACGTGCTCACCGCGATCGGTGAAGTCAAACATTCCGGCTAGCGGAGCACACGATCGGATGTTCGGACGAATCCTGGCATGCGCGGCGATCTTGGTCGTGGGCGCGGGGTGCGCGCCCACCACGC
>DASTCX010000015.1 GCA_035710745.1 Candidatus Eremiobacteraceae bacterium
TTCGCGCCGCGTTCTGATTCGCCGAGAATAGCAACGATCTGCGATTCGCTAAAACGAGACTTTCGCACGGTAGCCTCCTGGATGGCGGTACGCCTCCAGGTTGCCCATCTCCGCTGGGATAACTCCGTGGGGCCAGGTCAGGCCGACAGTGGTCCGTCAAACCGCCTGTCGCGGGTTCGATTCCCGTCGCTTCCAGCCCCGGGCGACGGAATGCTCATGGCGTCGGACCTCTTGAGCATCTGTTGCAAAGACCGCGCGCGCATGGTATCATTCCCGTGACGGACCACTGCCGGCACCACCCCACGGGTGGTGTTTCTTTTCTCTTAGCGCACAGCGGCGGTCGACCGTGAAGCTCAACCGCTCCAACTCAATCGGGTTTCGCGTTTCGCAAGTCCCGAATGCGCAATTCCTTCAACTCTGAGTACCATACAGAATCGCCATACTATTTGGTGTTTTTAGGTCATATTTTTCCGTTGTCCTCATTATGTCCTCACTACGCAGCGCGTCTAGATCCGTGGTACCACTTAGCTAGTCGAGGTCACGCCAGCTTATCGGCTGCCCCACTGGGGGCTATGCTCTCGACGCGTCTAGCCGATACCTAGAATGCAACGACTTGAAGGGGCTGGCAACGTATGCGCTTGGTATTTGTCGGCACGCTTGTAGCCGCACTAGTCGCGAGTAGCGGCTACCGTTATTTCATTCTACCGGCACTCGCGTTAACGCAGCCGGTATCTCCGCAGGACATGGAGCGCGAGATCAAAGAGCACGCCTCCGACAACGCACTGATCACCAAATACGTTGAACAATGCCCCGGAAGTTGCACGCTTCCCATTCCGCTCCGGCACGAAGGTCTACCGATTCTCGCCAGATTGGGAAATCGACGCGTACAACGAGATGCCCGACGGCACACTGTATATCTCTTACGAACCGCCACTTCCGCCGCCAATGTCCGCCGGTGACATTCCCGAAAAAGTCGGACTGCTCCAGGCCGGCGTCTTTACGCCTATCGACCTCGGAGTGTCGCCTATCTATGTGGCGTTCATGGGCACGCTTGCGGGTGAGCCCGTGATCGATGTTGGGCCGCCGACAAAGCGGTTCGTTCTAGATGGACGACAAGCCCGATCGGTCCCTAGCGATACGAAACTCGAAGGAGTCGGGATAGGAACCAACTTTCAACTGCATGACGGAAGCACTTGCTCACTGGCAGACTCCCCTGATTCAGGCGTTGAGGTCTATGCGAACCACGATGGCAAACAAAGGATCCTGCTCACCACTTCGACTGTTGACAGAACCTTTGGAGGCCATGTCTACGGAATCCAGACGTTCTCGTGCGCCACATTCGATGGGGACGACTACCTCGACATGAACGGATGGCTGATCTTTCGGATCCAGAACGGAGACCTTCACTTGATGGTTCGTGGGCGACTGTGGGCTGCAGGACCTCACCACATCCTAATGACGGAAGAGAACCTGCAAGCCCCACAAGATCATCCTTCATACTATCTCGAAGGAATCGCGCCTTGAAACACGAGCCCCGCGTCTGTTAACCATTAGTCGCCGCCGCTCGAAGGTCCCTAATTCTCCATTCCTTCATCTGTGTGTCCAACCCCAGATTCTCTGTCAGCTGCGCGAGCGGCAGAACTTCGATGACGTTTGGCGCGACTTCCATCTCGGCGAGCAGCCTCGCCGTGATCTTTCGCTTGACAGCCTCGGGATCGACGTCGTCGCGCAGCGCGACCGAGAGCACGATCTCATCGAGGCCGAGCGCTTCGCCATCCTTCTTGCGCACGACGACTTGCCACTCGACGACTTCGTCGATCGAAGCCATCGCCGGCAAGAAATTGTTCAGGTCGACGAGCGTGCCGCGGATCTTCGTCAGCTGGAACTCGCCCACGTCGGAACGTCGCGAAAGCGTCGTCGACACACGCGGCACGATGCGGCCGCAGCCCGGGCACGGATCGTAGACGATCCCGTTCTCTGCGATGTCGCCCGTTTTGTATCTGATGACGCAAGAACCGCGGCCTTCGAGCGCGGTGTAGACGAGTTCGCCGCGCTCGCCCGGGCCGACGAGTTCATCGGTGTCGGGATCGACGCACTCGAAGATCTCGAGATCTGGATACGTGTGGAACCCGTACGACGTCTCGTGATCCGGCGGCATGCATTCCGCCCAGCAATGCCGCGCTTCGGTGAAGCCGAGAACGCTCTGCACGCGGACGTCCGGCGCGCCCATCTGGGCGCATAACTCGCCGATCTTCGAACGCAAGCCAAGCGGAACTCGCTCGCCGCCGAGCGCGACCTTCACGAGCTTCGTCAAACGAACGCCTTCGCTCGCAGCTTGTCGCAGCATGTGATAGACAAAGCCCGGAACGCCGATGAGGACGTCGGGCTGCATGCGCCCGAGCGCCGACGTTACCCGACGTGCCGAGCACCTTGCCTCCGCCGGTGTGGACGATGAGCGTCGGCACGCTTTGACCGACGGCGTACGTCTGCCAGAACGCGAGATGCGGCGCGAACGGGAACACGTTGAGCGAGCGCATCGTGCCCTCGATGCCGCCGACTTGCGCCACCCGACGGCCGACAAGGTGAAGCCGCTCGAAATCGAGCGGCGAGTAGACGAACTGTGTCGGTAACGCGCTTCGGCCGGTCGTGAAGATGACATGGACCGGTCCGTATTCGCGCCGCACCTCTTCGCGTACGGTCGCCTCGTCATGGAGCATGCGCACCAACAACAGCCGCGCGAGCACGCTCTTCGATGCGTACTGTCGCATTTTTTCGGCATCTGGTTGGAGGACGATGTCGAGATGGCGCGACGGATTATCTGCGGTCGGCGCGATGTCGTGCTTTGTCGTGAACGGTATGCGCCGCAAATCGTCGATCGTGCGGATCGAGCGCGGGTCGATCTTGTGCGTGTCGAAGAGGCGTCTGTAGAACGGGCTGTACGGATACAGCTGCTCGTTGACGAAGCGGCGAAGGCGCGCGCCGCGTTCCGCGTGCCAATCCGCCCATGGCCTCATCGGCTTCCAGTACGGAGAGCGCTGGACGTCTTCGAGCATGACGACCGTCCCAATTGGCCTCGCGGCGCGGATTCACCCTCGCCCGGAGCGAATGCCGCCGCGACGCTTTCGCTCGGAAAGGATCGCGACGATGGCCACGACGCTTGCGCCTTCGGGACTCAACTTCGAACTCTCCGACGATCTCAAGCTGCTCAAACGATCGATCCGCGAGTTCGTCGAGAACGAGCTATGGCCGCTCACCGACGAGCTGGAAGAGAGCGACGATATCCCGCGATCCGCGATCGACAAGATGAAGGAGATGGGTCTGTTCGGTCTGCCGTTCTCGGAAGAGTACGGCGGCGCCGGCATCGGCGAACTCGGCTACTGTGTCGCTCTTGAGGAGCTCGGTCGCGCCAATGCAGCGTTTTCAAACCTCATCGGAGCGCACTGCAGCATCGGCGCGATGGCCTTCTATCTCGACGCGAGCAAAGATCTCAAGTCGAAATATATGGAGCAGCTGTGCGCGGGCGATAAGCTGGCCTGTTTCGCGCTGTCCGAGCCGAACGCCGGCTCCGACGCGGCGAATATCCAGACCAGCGCGCGGATCGACGGCGACACCTACGTCCTCAACGGCGTCAAGCACTTCATCACGAGCGGCGATCTCGCCGATTTCGCGACCGTCTTCGCGGTCACCGACAAGAGTCTGGGCGCGCGCGGTGGCATCACCGCGTTCTGGGTCGACCTCAACCAGCCCGGCGTCAAGCGCGGCCCCAACGACAAGAAGATGGGGCTGCGCGGATCGCACACCTGCGAGCTCGTCTTTCAGGACGCGAAGGTGCCCGCCGACCACGTCATCGGCAAAGTCGGCATGGGATTCATCACCGCGATGAAGACGCTCGACCTAGGCCGCTTGTCGCTCGGCGCCGGCTGCGTCGGCGGCTCGCAGATACTCCTCGAGAAAGCGATCGCCTATGCGAAGGAGCGCATACAGTTCGGAAAGCCCATCGCGAAACAGCAGGCGGTTCAGTTCATGCTCGCCGACATCGCGACGAAGATATTCGCCGCGCGCAACATGGTCTATCACGGCGCGTGGAAAGCGGACCGCGGCGATCGCTTCTCGCTCGAAGCCGCGATGGTGAAGCGCTACTGCTCTGACATGTCGATCTATGTGGTCGATCGAGTGCTCCAGATCCACGGCGGCATGGGCTTCATGAAAGAGACGGGCATCGAGCGTGCGTATCGCGACGCGCGAATCTTGGCGATCTACGAAGGCACGAATGAGATCCAACGCCAGATCATCGCAGAAGAACTGCTGAAGTAGCCGCGATGACGTGGGAGGCGCTCACCGCGATCGCGTCGCTCGTGACGACGCTTGTCATCGCCGTCACGGCGATCGTCGCGATCGTCCAGATCCGTCACTTGCGCGCCGCCAACCAGCTCGCGGCGGCGATGGCTCTTATGGGTGAATTGGAGACTCTCGTCGACGTCCGGACGTTTGTCGCGACTACGCTCGAGCTAAAGCTCAAAGATCCTGCGTTTCGGGAGTCGCTCTCCACCAACAGATTCGACCGGCACGAGCACCTCGAAATCATCCTCGGCAACTACTGGGAGAAGTTTGGCATCTTGCTTCGCCAAGGGCTGCTCGATAGGCAGCTCTTCCTCGACTGGGGCGCACAAGGGTGTCTTCGTGATTGGAGGCAGCTGCGCGAGGTGACGGCCCTGATCCGCGGACCCTCGCCCCAAGTGTGGCGCGACTTCGAATACCTGGCGCACATGGCCGCGATCCACTTGGACGACCTCTACCGTCATCCGCTCAAACACCCGGAGTGGCGAGAAAGCCTCGACGCGGTGCCGGAGACCGGCGCCGCCGACTAGCTGCGCGGTCGTTAACGGTCGAGCTAAAGCTCGACCGCTACATATAAGTCCGGCAGGGACACGCAGGTGACGGGAGCGATGTCCCTGCCTTGCATCGCATACCGAGCAGGAACCGATGGTGTTTCAGTGCCCGGGCGGGTTCGCCGGCTGGGTCAGCATGATGATCGACGCCGCCGCCACCGAGAAGACGAAAACGACGAGAAATATCCATACGAACGAGCGATAGATCTTTTCGCGCTGTTTGCGCTTCATCTTCGACAGCATCAGGACCGCCGTTTCGACGCGCTCGGGGCCTTACCCCACAGCCGCTCGAGGTTGTAGAACTCGCGAGCCTGCGGCGTGAAGACGTGGACGATGACCGCCCCGTAGTCGACGAGGATCCAGGTCGCGTCGTTATACCCCTCGGTACGCAGCGGGGATCCCCATTCGTCCTCGCCGGCCTCGACGACCGCGTCCGCTATCGCTCTCGCCTGTATGGCCGAACGTCCGGTCGCGAGGATGAAGAAGTCTGCGAAGGCCGCTTTGTCGCGGATATCGAGCATCAGGACTTCTTCCGCCTTTTTCGCCGATGCCGCATCGCGGCACGTGAGCGCGAGCGATCGCGCTTGTTCGTCGTCGAGCTTTGCGACGTGCTCTTTCGTCGACGCGATTCCGGCGCGGTCGGACTCTATTGCCTGCGCCCCGTCGAGAACGCGAGAGCGCCCGGAGTTCGCCGGCGGACGCTTCACGGCGCGCTTCGCAGTGCCCGCGCGAGAAGCGCGCGCTTTCTTCGGAGCCGCCGCAGAGGGCCGCACAGCGGTCCGCCCGCGCGGCTTCGACGGCCGCTTACGACGCGTCGCCATAGCGCTTCATCATGTCTTCGTACAATTCCAATGTCTCCTGTGCGACCGCGACTCGTCTCGCGGTAAGGTGATCCATCGATGCTCGCACGCTCGCGTAGAGGCCCTCGTCGAGCGAGCGAAACGCGGCTGCCTCGAGCTCTGCTCGTTGCGGAAACTTCCGTCCGGGCTCGATCGAGTCCGCGACGTACACGATTTTCTCGAGATCGGACATCCCCATTTCCGCGACCGTGTGGTGCGCGATCGCACCGAGCACGTCGCGATCCTCGATCCCGAACTCGCAGCGCGCGATCTCCGCACCGATCGCCGCGTGCATGAGCACCGGCGCGGCGCGAGCGACATCGCTCACCGGCAAGCCGTGGCTCTGCGCATACGCGAACGCCGCCTGCGGCTTCCACAATCGTGCGACGTCGTGCAGAACGCCGGCGACGCGCGCTTTGAGCGTCGACACGCCGTAGAGCGAGGCGAGCCGCTCGGCCATCCGAGCGACCCGAATGGCGTGCGCAAAACGGTGCTCGTCAGTGCGGGCGCGGACATCCTTGCACAGCTTGATGAAATCGGAGCCCGAGAGCGTGAGCGGCGCGTCCGTCGCCAGAGGGTTCAGTCGAGCCCCGCTTTCAAGGCGTTGAGCCTGTTCTGGAAGACGGCGCCTTTGAGGTTGCCGGCCCACATGACGAGCGCGTTCTCATCGTTGTCGGAGTAGTAGCCGCGCCGCGTATTGACGACCGTGAAGCCGTACTTGCGGTAGAGCTCCTGCGCCGCGGTGTTCGACTCTCGCACCTCGAGCGTCACCCAGCACGCACCGCGCTCGATCGCTTCGTCGAGCAGATGGACGAGGATCCTTTCACCGAGCCGCTGACGCTGATGCGAAGGCCTCACCGCGACGGTCGTGATGTGCGCGTCTTCGAGGATGACCCAAAGCCCGCCGTAGGCGACGATCTCGTCGTCGGACCGGCCGACGAAGTAGTGCGCAAGCTTGTTCTCGGTCAATTCGTTCTGGAACGCGTTGCGAGGCCACGGCGTCGAGAAACAGAGCGCCTCGACGCGCAGCACTTCTGGGATGTCCTCGATGTTCATCGGCCCGATGTCGAGGGTGCGGGGGAGCGACTTCATCTGGGCTTCAAATTCGAGGCGTTCGGAGCGACGCCCCTCTCCTGCGCGCCCCGCCGTCGTTCCCAATTGACCACGGCATTGGGCCTACCGCCGTAGTCGATATCGACGGCCTGCCAACCGCCCGGGGCTCCGCCCGCAGAACGTCGCCTAGCGATGCGCGCGATCCGCAGCGCTTGCTCGCCGGCCGGGATGTCCGCGAGATCGCGTACGTCCACGCCCGCGAGTTGCGCGCCCAGCTCTTCGCGCGTGCCGCTCGTGAAGTGCGGTGTCGCGGCTGCATCGCCGATGGTCCGCGTATAGTAGAAATCGCGCTTGCCTTCGACGAGCGAGGTGCGCGGAAATGTCGTACCAGCACCTTCGTCGACGACATCGTATGAGGAGACGCCGATCACCGGCAAATCGCGCGCCTGCGCGATGCTCTTCGCAAGCGCGACGCCGATGCGCAATCCGGTGAACGAACCGGGTCCGGTGCACGCGGCGACAAGCGCGATATCGTCGATCGTCAGATCCGCCGCGCGGAGGACTTGGCGCACGCAGCGCAATGCGCCGCTCAGCGCTTGTTCGTGGGTCGTCGTCGCATGCTCGGCGTCGTCCGAAACGATCGCCACCCCGACCGGGCCGGCTGTCGCGATCGCAAGCGTCGTCACGCCTTTCACATCGTCCTCAGCGCTTCGAGCGTCTGCAGCGCGATGCGGGAGCCCACATCGATGCACCCGATGTTCGCGATCCGTCCGGACGGCGCGAGATCGAGCCTGATCGTCAGTGAGTCGGACGGCCACCGACGGGCATGCGCACGTTCCGCCCACTCGACGAGCATGACGCCGTCTCGCGGCATGTAGAGGTCGAGATCGAGGTCGTCTATTTCCGACTCAGTTTCGATGCGGTAAAGGTCGAGATGCCACACCGGCAGCCGGCCGCCCGGGTAGCTATGCGCCAAGACGAATGACGGACTCGCCGCAGGCTTGTGAGCCCCGATTCCAGCGGCGAAACCTTGGACGAGTGTCGTCTTGCCCGCGCCGAGTGGACCGTCGAGCAAGACGACAAGCCCTGGACGCGCCGCGCGCGCGAGCTGCTCGCCGAGTCGCACCGTCGCGGTCGCATCGGGCAGCAGCCTCGTCGTCACGTGGAAGTCGGCTTTGGACGGTGACATTGACTGCGCATACCCGCGATTTTTCAGCGGTTCCTGCGTCTTCGAACGGCGTCTGGGCGGGAGAGCGAAAGCGCAGGCTCGAAACTTCACGTGTTGCGACCTTACGCATGCGTAGCGACCATATGTGCGGTCGAATTTGTGGTAAGCCGAGCGATGCTCGGCCCCGATATCTTACCGCTTTTTGACCAGGCCGAGAACACGTTGTGAGAGGACCCGGCGGCCCTAAAGAACCGGGCGACGGCGGCAAGAAAACGCCGCGCGAGATAAGCTTCGAGGAATACCGACACGCTATGCCATCCGATCGAATCCTAACCGTCAACATCGAAGACGAGATGCGGCGGTCCTACATCGATTACGCGATGAGCGTGATCGTGGCCCGAGCGCTCCCCGACGTCCGCGACGGTCTCAAGCCCGTCCACCGGCGCATCCTGTACGCCATGTCGCAGCTCGGCCTCAACCCTGACAAGGCGCACCGCAAGTGCGCCGGCACGGTCGGTGAGGTCCTGAAGAACTACCATCCGCACGGCGACGTGTCGGTCTACGACGCGCTCGTCCGCATGGCCCAGGATTTCAGCCTCCGCTACCCGCTCGTCGACGGCCACGGCAACTTCGGTTCGGTCGACGGCGATCCGCCCGCGGCGATGCGCTACACGGAAGCGCGGCTAGCGGCGCTGTCGCTCGAAATGCTCGCCGACATCGACAAAGAGACGGTCGATTTCGTCCCCAACTACGACGCATCGTCGCGCGAGCCGGCGCTCTTGCCGTCACGCGTGCCGAACTTGCTCGTCAACGGATCGTCGGGCATCGCGGTCGGCATGGCGACGAACATCCCGCCGCACAACATGACCGAAGTGTGCGATGCGCTCATCGCGCTCATCGACGATCGCGATCTCAAGGACGAGGAACTGCTGAAGATCGTCACCGGCCCGGACTTCCCGACCGGCGGCCTCATCCTCGGGCGCGAAGGCATCCGTCAGAGCTATCTCACCGGCCGTGGCTCGATCGTCATGCGCTCGAAGCACGAGTTCGAGGAGCTGCGCGGCGGTCGCCAGGCGATCATCGTCACCGAGATCCCGT
This sequence comes from Candidatus Eremiobacteraceae bacterium, assembly GCA_035710745.1. Classification (NCBI taxonomy): domain Bacteria; kingdom Bacillati; phylum Vulcanimicrobiota; class Vulcanimicrobiia; order Candidatus Eremiobacterales; family Candidatus Eremiobacteraceae; species Candidatus Eremiobacteraceae bacterium. The sequence continues at coordinate 9,048 of DASTCX010000015.1, forward strand.
TCCAGGTCAACAAAGCGCGCCTCATCGAGTCGATCGCACAGCTCGTCCAGGACAAGAAGACCGCCGGCATCGCCGATCTGCGCGACGAGAGCGACCGCAAGGGCATGCGCATCGTCATCGAGCTCAAGCGCGACGGGCAGGCGCAGCTCGTCCTCAACCAGCTGTACAAACACACGCCGCTCCAGACGTCGTTCGGCGTCAACTGCGTCGCCCTGGTCGATGGCCAACCGCGAACGCTGAGCCTGCGCGAGATGCTCGTCGAGTACATCGAGCATCGCAAAGAAGTGACGACGCGGCGCTGCCGCTTCGACCTGCGCAAGGCGAAAGAACGCGCCCACATCCTCGAGGGCTACCGTATAGCCCTCGACCACATCGACGCGATCATCAAGCTCATCCGCGGATCGCAGACCACCGACGACGCGCGCTCGGGCTTGATGAAGAAGTTCGAGCTGAGCGAGATCCAGGCGAACGCGATCCTCGACCTCCGCCTGCAGCGCCTTGTCGCTCTCGAGCGCCAGAAGATCGAAGACGAATACGTCGCGCTGCTCAAGACGATCGCGAACCTCGAGGACATCCTCAAGAGCCAGCGGCGCATCTACGGGCTCGTCAAAGACGACGTCAACGCGCTCAAGAAGAAGTTCGGCGACAAGCGGCGCACGCAGATCGTCGAAGCCGAAGGCGAGTTCGCCGTCGAGGACCTCATCGCGGACACGAACGTCGTCGTCACGGTCACCGCGGGCGGCTACATCAAGCGGCAGATCGTCGACGCCTTCCGCGCGCAAAATCGCGGCGGGCGGGGCATCACGGGCGTCAACCTCAAGAAGGAAGACGTGCCGCGCCATCTGTTCCCGGCGACGACGCACCAGCACGTGCTCTTCTTCACCAACCGCGGCCGGGTCTACCGGTTGCGCGCGCACGAGATACCGGACGCGTCGCGCCAAGCGCGCGGTACCGCGCTCGTCAATCTGCTGACGCTCCCGCCCGGCGAGACCGTCACGGCCGTGCTTCCCATCCGAACGCTCGGCACCGAAGAATTCCTCGTCATGGTGACGCGCCGCGGCTACATCAAGAAGACGACGCTCTCCGACTTCGGCGGCGTACGCCGCTCCGGACTCATCGCCATCAACCTCATGCAAGGGGACGAGCTGCTCAACGTCCAGCTGACGGACGGCACAGCCGAACTCGTGCTCGCGACATCGGATGGTTACGCGATCCGCTTCGACGAGAAGACCGTGCGGCCGATGGGCCGCGCGAGCCGCGGCGTGCGCGCCGTGCGCCTTACCGGTCGCGCGAACGTCGTGGCGATGGACGTCGTCGGCAAGGATCGGCGAGAGGTCCTCGTCATCACGCGCAACGGTTACGGCAAGCGGACGCCGATCGACGACTATCGCAAGACGAATCGCGGCGGCAAGGGCATCAAAGCGTTCAACCGTACCGAGAAGAACGGCGACATCATCGAGCAGCTGCTCGTGAAGCCCGATGACGAGATCATGGTCATTTCGTCGAAGGGCATCGTCATCCGCACCCGCGTCTTCGAGATCCGCGAGACGGGCCGGGCGGCGCAGGGCGTGCGCGTCATGAAACTCGAGGAGGGTGACGCCGTCATCGACGCCGCGAACATCGGCCATCGTGCGGAGGAGGCGGAACGGATATGACGCGAAGTCCGTCCGCCCTCGAACCGTCGCAGTCGCATAGGAGATCCTCGTGAGCGATCCGGTCACCGTCAGCCAAAGTTCTTTCCAATCTGAAGTGCTTCAGTCGGGTTCGCCCGTGCTCGTCGACTTCTGGGCGACCTGGTGCTCGCCGTGCCTCGCCATCGCGCCGCTCGTCAAACGGCTGGCGGCCACGTATCAAGGCCGCCTCAAGGTCGCCAAGGTCGATACCGACGAGAACCAAGACCTCGCTGCGCGCTACGACGTGACCGGCATCCCGTGTCTCATCCTTTTCAAGAACGGCGAACCCGTCGACCGGATCGTCGGTTACGTGCCTGAGAAGATGCTCGTCGCGATGGTCGAGAAGCACCTCACCCCGGCCGCTTAGTCGTATCATCAAAGATCCCGTAGCGGTCGAGCTTTAGCTCGACCGCCGCGGTCTTCCCAAGCGCCAAACAAATCATGGACACCGACTCGCTGCGATCCGTCCCCGCCGTCCACCGTTTCACCGACGACGCGGCGATCGCGGCCTACCGTCCATTGCTCGGGGCGTCAGCGGTCAAGACGTGCGTCAATGAAGTCCTCGAAGGAGCGCGCGCGGCCGCCAGCGCGGGCGATCCGTTAACGTTTGACCTGTTGCGCGAGCGCGTGCTGAGCGCGCTTGCCGCGCGCGAGGCCGACGGCCTCATCGGCGTCGTCAACGCCACCGGCGTCCTGCTCCACACGAACTTCGGCCGAGCGCCGCTCGCTGACGCGGCGATCGATGCCGTCGCAAGACTCGGTCCGGGCTATACGAACCTCGAATTCGATCTCGAGAGCGGCGATCGCGGCAGCCGTTACGATCGCGTCGCGTCGCAGCTGTGCGAACTCTCGGGCGCGCAAGCGGCGCTCGTCGTCAACAATTGCGCCGCCGCCGTCCTGATCGTGCTCGACACGTTCGCGCGCGGCCGCGAAGTCGTCGTCAGCCGCGGCCAGCTCATCGAGATCGGCGGCGCGTTCCGCCTTCCCGACGTCCTTAGGAAGAGCGGCGCGACGCTCGTCGAGGTCGGCACGACCAACCGCACGTACGGCGCGGATTACCGCGACGCGTGGTCGGAGCGGACTGCGATCTTCATGCGTTCGCATCCGAGCAACTACCGTGTCGAGGGCTTCACCGCCGAAGTCGACGCGGGCTCGATGGCGGCGATGGCGCGCGAACTCGGCGTCTTGTCGTTCGAGGATCTCGGCTCCGGCGCGCTCGTCGATCTGTCGCGTTTCGGGTTGCCCCGCGAGCCGACGCTTGCGGACGAGATCGCCGCCGGCGTCGACCTCGTCGCGGTCTCCGGCGACAAGCTGCTCGGCGGACCTCAGTGCGGCATCATCGCCGGGCGCGGCGGGCTCATCGACGCGCTGCGACGCAACCCGTTGCTTCGTGCCCTACGCGTCGATAAGATGACGCTCGCCTCGCTCTCGGCGACGCTCGCGCTTTACATCGAGCCGGGGCGCTTGCGCGACATCCCCTTCTTCGCGATGCTGACGACGCCGCTTGACGATCTTCGAGCGCGCGCCGACGCGATCTGCAAGGCGACGAGCGGCGCGCGATCGATCGACGTCAGCACCCGCGACACGCTGTCCGCGATAGGCGGCGGCAGCCTGCCTACTTCGACGATCGCTTCCGCGGGCATCGCTCTCATCTCGCGCGAGACGAGCGTCGACGACTTAGCGGCGCATCTGCGACGTCGGCGGCCGCCGATCGTCGGACGCGCGGACGGCGACTGCGTCGTCCTCGACCTTCGCACGGTGCGACCCGCCGAGGACGCCGCCATCGTCGCGGCCGTCATGTCCGCCCCGGCATGCGTATAGTCGGGACCGCCGGGCACGTCGATCACGGCAAGAGCTCTCTCGTCATCTCGCTGACCGGCCACAATCCCGACCGCTGGGTCGAGGAGCTCGAGCGCGGCATGACCCTCGACCTCGGGTTCGCGCCTTTGCGCTTTTCCGACGGCGTCGAGGCGGGCATCATCGACGTGCCCGGCCACGAGCGTTTCATCCATAATATGCTCGCCGGCGCGGCCGGCATCGACGTGCTCCTGCTCGTCGTCGACGCGCTCGAAGGCCCGCGGGCGCAGACCCGTGAGCACCTTCAGATACTCGGCTTCCTCAATGTCGCGCGCTCGATCGTCGTGCTCACGAAGATCGATATCGCAGACGAGGCGGCGGTCTCGCGCTCGACCGCGGCGGTGCGCGATACGATCGTGGGAACCGTAGCCGCCGATGCTGCGATCATGGCCGTGTCGAACGCGACCGGCCAAGGTATCGAGGAGCTGAAATCGGCGATCCACGATGCGCTCGTCGCGCTTCCGCCGCGGCGCGAGGACGCGCCGGCGTTCTTGCCGATCGATCGCGTCTTCGCTCTGCCCGGTCACGGCACGATCGTCACGGGCACGCTCATGCAAGGGATGATCCGCGCGGGTGACACGCTGACGCTCCAGCCTGCGGACCGGCCGGCGCGCGTGCGCAGCCTTCAGATCTTCGGACGCAAGACCGGCAGCGCTCACGCCGGCTCCCGATTGGCGATCAACGTGCCCGGCATCGATGCCTCGACGACACGGCGCGGAGACGTCCTCGCCGCAACTCGCGAGTTCGAGCCGTCGTCGATGTTGTCTGTCGAGTTCACGCCGCTCGAAGGGGCATTGCCCCTCTTGCGCCGGCGCACCGCGGTGCGCGTCCACATCGGCTCGGCGGAGATCGAAGGACGCCTCGTGTTCGACGAGCGGCCGACGACGGCAGAGCCGGTGCAGGGGCTCGTCGAACTGGCGCGCCCGACGGTGACGTATCGCGGCGCTCGATTCATCGTACGTCGTTTGAGTCCGAAGGATCTCCTCGGCGGCGGCACCGTCGTGTACAGCGATCTTGGGGAGCGGTCGAGATTCATCTCGACCGCCGCGGCCGGTCCAGACGATACGAACCGAGACGACGCGCTCTGCCTTGAGGCGATCGAATCCGTCGGCATTGCAACCGTCGAGCTTCTTAAGATCGCCTCTGCTGCGAATATCCTCGAGGCCGCGGCACGCTCGGCGGTCGGTCGCCTTGTCGAAGAAGGCCGCGTCGTCGCGCTTGCAAAGCCGGTCTCGTACCTCACGCGTGAAGCGTACGAAACGGCTTTCGAGCGATGCGCCGCTGCTTTGCGCGAACGTCACGCGCGCGCGCCGTGGCGCTTAGGCTGCTCGGCTTCGGAGATCGCCTCCGCTCTCGGCATCGACGATATGCTATGCACGCGCCTGCTCGTCGCGTGGCACGACGACGGTCGCATCGCGGTGAAATCGCGGTGCTGGCGATTACCGGAGTTCACACCGACGCTCGCACCCGAACAGCAGGCGTTCTTCGCAGAAGCGTTTCGCGTCGACGCTACCGCGCCGCTCGTGCCGGCATCGTATGCGAGCGCGATGAGCGGTGCCGACGACCGTCGCATCTCGGGCACACGCGAAGCGTTCGAATCGCTCGTCGCCGCGGGCCAACTGGTCCGTATCGGCGACGACGTCTACCGTCGAAATCAATTCGACCGCGCGCGCCTCACGGTGGAAAACGCGCTTGCGAACGGCGACAGTGCGACGACATCACAGCTGCGTGTCGCGCTTGGAATATCGCGCAAGTACGCGTTGCCGCTTTTAGAACACTTCGACTCGCTCGGCATCACCGTGCGCGACGGAGACCTCAGGCGACTGCGTGCAAGCGCGGGAAATACCGGGTCTCGCGTACAAGTGTGAATGCGATGGTAACTCCGCGTCATTTAAATGGAAACGGCCTTAGGAGGATAATGCTCGCCCTGACCGCGGCCCTCGTCGCATGGTCCGCGTCCGCGACACTCGCGCTCGCCGTCGATACCGGTACGCTGCGCGGCTTCGTCACGGACACGAACGGCCGCGCGATCGCCGGCGCCCACGTCACAGCCTCGATCGCTCGCTCGTCTTTCGGAGCCGTGAGCACCGCTGACGGTTCGTTCACGATCTCATCGATGCCGCAGGGCGTTTACAGCATCGACGTCACCGCTCGCGGCTTCCAGCGCCTCAGCGACCAGATCGTCGAAGTGAACGCCGGCGAGACATCGGACGTGAACCTCACCCTCTCGCAGCAGTCGGCTTCTGCGATGGCGACCATAGGCCGCGTCACGGTCAACGGATCTAATGCGCTCTCGACCGCGTCGGCGCCGACGACCGACCTCGCCCCTCAAGATCTCGCCGGCCGCGGAGTCGAGCAGCTCTCGCAGATACTCGGCGATCAGATCGCGCTGACATTGACGCGCCAGATGGGCGGCGCCCCAGGTCTGCCGGAATCGGCGAGCATCCGCGGCCCGGATCCGTCGGAGACGGTCGTCGACATCGACGGGCATCAAGTGAACAACTCGAACACCGGCGATTTCGATCTCGAGCTCATGGATCCGGCGGAATACTCGAGCGTCCAGGTCGTCTATGGGATCGGCCCGTCATCGCTCGTCGGCGCGAACACGCAAGGCGGAGCGATCAATTTCCGCACGATCGAACCCACGACCGAAGACCACGGACTGCTGCGCTTCACAGCCGGCAGTTTCGGCACGTTCGGGGAGACCGCGCAAGCGACTGGCACTGACGGTCAGTTCGGCTATGCGCTCTCGTGGCATCACTACACGACGCAGGGCGAGACGCGCGATTTCTCGGTCATCGATTCGAACACCGGCCTTCCCGTCGAGCTCGGCAGCGGTGTCAACGGCGTTTCGACGCTCGCGAAGCTGCGCTACACGCTCGACGGCGGCCTCGGTTTCGCCGAGGTGACGTATAGGAACACTGCCGCCTCGCGCGATCTTTCCGCCGGCTTGAGCACGCCGGTCAACCCGGCGAACGCAGGAGAAGGCGCGGTGTTCGATACCGCGCAGGGCGCGTCGGATGAGACGAATGCTCCCGCATTCGGCGTCGATCTCTCCTTGCCGGTCGGTGCGCTCGACGCGTCGGGTGCGGTGACGGCGTCTCTGGTCGCTCGACATCTCACGAGCACGTCCGACGAATCGACGCCGAACGTCGACCCGGCGCTCAATCCCTACCTCATCGACCAGCGCGACCAGCTGAGCGACGACTCGCTCGAGTACGACCGCTATGCCGGCGACTCGACATTCACCCTCGAAGGCGACATCCGGCACGAGCAATTGACCGCGCCGGTCGTGCTCGCGCCAGGCCCGGGCACCCAATCTCAGACGCAGCGTTCGTTCGTCGCGCGCGATGAGTGGAGTCCGACGTCGCACCTCCACTACACGCTCGCCGCGTATGCGAGCCGCTACGACACCTTCGGTTCGTCGATCGATCCGCGCGTCGCGATCGTGTGGACGCCTTCGGCCGATGCCATCTTCAGAGCTTCCGTCGGTTCCGGCTTCCGCGCTCCTCTGCTCGCGGAGCGCGCGTTCAATCCAAATCTGACCGCCGAACGCACGACCGAGTACGAGCTGGGCTACCAGGCGCGCCTTGGCGACGGCGAGCGGCCGGTGAGCGGCGAGCTCAACCTCTACCGCACGAACTTGCGCGACCCGATCTTCTTCACGGTCAACCCCGACGGCAGTTTGGCGTTCTTGGAGAACCTCGGTTTCGTCGTCTATCAGGGCGCGGAGCTGCGGTTCGACGCGCCGCTAGCCGGCGGGACCGAACTGCAAGCCGCATACGGTGTCGACATCGCATATCCGGTCGACAATCCGTTCGCGTTCGACCCCGCGGCGCCAAACGTCGTCGCAGGCGAGCAGTTCCAGAGCATCCCGCCGCGCAAGGCGACGCTTAGCGCTATCCACGACCAGGGCGGATTGCTCGAACGTCTCGACGCGACGTACGAAAGCTCGAACAACGAATTGAACCGGCCGGCGTACGCGCTGTTCAACGCGACGGTCGCGAAGACGTTCGGCCAGACGCAGATCGCGCTCTCGGCGCTCAATCTGACAAATCAGTTCGACGACCGCTTCACCCTACCGGGCGCGGGCGTGCCTTATCCGACGCCCGGTGGCCTGGCGCCGACCGATGCGTTCTCGCTGCAGGGCCAGAGCGTCTCGGTCACGATCACGCGCCGGCTCTAGGCAACCTGACGCAGGGAGCGGTCGAGATTTATGTCGACCGCTCCCTACTCTATGCGACGACCCTAAGCGTCGACCGCTCCATCTTTTCGGGTTCGTCATCGAAATGGAAGTGGCCGGCGATCGCGCGCCGGCCACTTTCCTGTCGCGGGTGACTTCGTAGCCTAGATCGTGCAGACGCCCGATATCGGACCCGGCTTGATGTTCGGCGAGATATGCCGCACCGCGTTCTTCCACTTGGTGTTGAGCGGCGCGAGGCCTTGTTGTGCGAGGATCATGTCGGGCGCGGTTGTTCCGGTCGTGCCCGGCTGCGCATACCAGTTGATGAAGCCGCGAATGCCGGTAGCTTCCCTGCTCTTGTTGTAGCACTCGTACGCGAGGAACCACGTGAACCCGACGACCGGATAGGCCTTCTTCTGGATCGGATCGGGGATCAAGAGCGCGAGATCGAACGGATCGGGATTCGACGGCGGCGCGACGCCGGTGAACGCGGCGAGCGTCGAGCTGATGCTCTGCGCGACGAACGTCTTCACGTTGCCATGGTTGAACCAGTAGTTGTTCTGGAGCAGCGCGGTCGGAAGGCCGCCCGAGACGATCGGAGCGACGAACGACGGACCGACATAGCCGATGGCGCCGGGTGTCGAACCGACGACGCTGACCACGCCGTTGCTGCCGGTACCCGATTGAACCGCGCCGCCCGGCCACGTGACAGTGCCGCCGACGCCGCCCGTCCAGTCGTATGCGGGATTCGACAGGTTTTGGCATGCCGTGTTGAGGTGGTTCGTGAGCAAGAACGTCGTGCCGCTGCTGTCGGCGCGGACGACACGCACGATCGGCTGCGTGCTCACCTGCACGCCGTTGTTGTCCGACGTGATGGTCGGGTCGCCCCAGTTCGTGATCGCGCCTTCCCAGATGCCGCAGTAGGTCTCACGCGACAGCTGAAGGCCGGCGTTCGGCACGGTCTGGCCGCTCGGATTGTAGAACTGCGTGATGTCGGTGGCGAGCGTCGGGATCTGGACATATTGCCCGCGCTCAGGCTGGACCGGGTTCGGATAGGTCGAGCATCCGAACTGGTAACACCCGATCTCGGTCGAGCTCAGGTTCGCGTCGCTGCCCGAGAAATGCCACAGCGGGTACGGGTAGCACGTCGTCGCACCGTTCGGACAGTAGATCGGGGGAACGCTGGGCGGCAGGTTCGACGGCGTTTGGCTCAAGAACGCCGCGCGTCCGCCGCCACTGCCGATCGATGCGTAGTAGAACTCAAAGTTTCCGTTGATGGGAAGGCCGTTCGGCGCGCCTTGCGGATCCGGCGGCATCGCGACGCCGTAGTAGTCCATCCATTGGCGATAGAGCAGCGATGCGAGCGACGAGCCGCCGCCGTATAGCGGAAGGACGCTGCTGTCCGGGCTCGCGGCGCGGCCGGCGGCCGACGGCAATACGCTGGTCGAGGTGCTGCCGCTGTGGCTGCTGCAAGCGGCGATGAGCATCGACGCGACGATCGCCAGCGCCGTCGCCGCCGTGCGCACGCGGCTCCGCTCGATAAGGGTCATCACGCTAATATTCTCCTCACAGGGGGGAACCGTAATGCAAAGATGCGTCGGGCGTGGACGTGGACCACGCCCGGACGACACGTCTCAACCCTACGCTCGGTACGTTAGCCGTTCATTATGCGCGGTTTAAGGCTGTTCGCGCTTCATATGGCGCGCGTACGGTCGGGCGCGTACGATGCGCCTAGAACTGGACGAGGCCGATGCGCGCGATGGGTGAGGTCTGATCGGTGACCCATAGGTTGCAGTCAGGACCGGTGACGAGCGCCGCCGGCGCCTTGAATCCGAGCGAGAACTCTTGCGGCGTCGTCCCAGGCGCGGCGTTCAATGCGATGCGTCCGAGCAGCTTGCTATGGAACTCCGCGAACCACATCGCGCCGTCAGGTCCGACGCCGATCGCAGTCGGCTGCGATTTGGCGGTCGGCACCGCGAACTCGTCGATCGTGATCGGCACGGCGTTGACGTTCACGCGGCCGACGATGTTGCTCGTGGGCTCGGTGAACCAGATGTTCCCGTCCGGCGACGCGGCGATGTTCCGCATTTCATTCTTCTGAGCCGACGGCGGCTGGATCTCGGTCAGCGCGTTCACCGTGCCCAGCTGCAGGGACGAGATCTGGACCATCGCGAGCTTCGCGAGACCCGCTTCGACGAACCACAGCTCGCCGTTCGGCAACACGATGACGCCCTGCGCTAGTCTCGTCGTGCTCGGCGCGATCGGGAACTGCGACATCGTGCCGATGAGCGGCGTGATGTTCCCGAGATACGCGTTCGAGCGATCGGTGAACCACATGTTCCCGTCAGGTCCGGCCGCGATCGCTGCGGGCTGCGTTGAGGTCGGCGGCGAATACTGCGGCACCGGGAAGACGGTGATCGTCGGCGGGCTGCCGACCGTCACGCGACCGACGGACTGCGTGGTCACGTTTGCGAACCAGACGCTGTTGCCGCCCGCCGGCCCGGACGTCACCGTTGCGATCAACGATCCGGCGCCCGCACCCGGCACGTCGAACGACTTGATCTTTCCCTTGGTCGTCGACTGGTAGATGCGTCGCGAGCCGTCGCTCGACCACAGGTCGCCGTCGGGTCCGGCTGCGATGCTGTCGCCAATGGTGGCGAACGGGTCGCCGGGCGGCGTCGGCACGGCGAAGAACTGCGCGGGCTGCGGCGTCGCGTTGACGGTGCAGCCGGTAGGCGTCGGGGACGGGCTCGCCGCGACGGTGAGGACGGCGGGCGTGATCGAGCCGTTGATCGGCACTGTCGTCGTCGCGTTGATCGTCGTCTGCGCGAGATTCGGATTGCCGTCGTACGATAGCGTGACTTGAGTGGGACCGCTCGCCGGCGGGCCGTTCAGGCTCGTCGACGACAGCGTCGTCGAATGCCCTCTGTGGCCGTTGAGGAGCAAGTCGAAGGTCGAGAGATCGATTGTCAACGCTGCGCCTGCGGAGTTGACGTACGTGCCGGGGCCGACGATCGATGCTCCTGTCGCGTCAACCGCATTGACGCCGACCGTCGCGTTGGCGGGCGTACCCGGCGGCAAGATCGAGGGCGTCACGGAAAGGATGATGCTCGAGACGACCGGATCGAACGTGACGTTGACGATGTTCTCGATGCCGGGTAGGATGGTCGCTTCCGTCGACCCGGTCGACAAGAGGGTGTCTTGCGAGATGCGATTACCCCCGTAGAGCGACACGAGGAACGTGTCGGGTCCGACCGGCGCAGGAACCGTTCCCGCGCATGAGGCCGAGGTGCAGGGGAAGACGACGGTTGGATATGGAGCTCCGCCTTGCGGCGTCACGGTCACGGCGGCTTGCGTCGTATTGCCGGACACGTAATGCCGATTGACGTGCGGTACGAAAAGGATGGGTGTTGGGCTCGGGCTCGGCGCGGGGACGATTATATGGAACGAGACCTGCTCGACGTTGCGGCCATGGCTCACCTGCGCGACGCTTGAACCGCCGTGTCCACATGACGAAGCGATCGCAGCAGCCGCGAGAACAGCAGCACCGACGATACCGGCGCGCGCGCGAAGACCGGGTTTCACGCTTCGGTCACTGACCCCCGAGGATGACGGACTGGATAGAGACGGCGATGTCCTGCGAATTGCCGCCTTGATCGGTTATCGTGATCGTGCAAAGGCCGACCGCATTCGCGGTCACTTTGAACGTCGATCCGCCGGTCTCGACGACACTGACGATGCCAGAGCAATCATCGCTCTCGGAAAAGGTGCCTTGGTAGCCCTTTTCGCTCACCGTGAGGGTCGTGACTTGCGTGGGGCTCATAGAGATGCTCTGGGGCGAGACGACGAGGCCGGAAGATCCGACCTGTCTCGGCGGAGGTATGGGGACCGGCTGTCCGTAGCCGCAGCCGGAGAGCCCGGTGATCGTCGCGGACATCGCAAGACAGAGCGCGAGCACCGCGAGACGACGGGCTCGCAAACCGAGCGCGCCAAAGAGCGTCATAGTCCGGCATGCTAGCACAAAAAACTTATCGAGCGGTTAACCTCGCCACGCCTCCTTCCACGGGTGTTCCTTCAGCATTTGTTAATATCGCCTTAAACTTCTTTTGATACACCGGAGCGGTCGCCGTCAATTCGTGCCGCGTCTATCGCGGCCGGGAGAAACATCATCTGATTACCATGGTTTTGAGGCGGCGGATCATCGCGTTCGCGATATCCGCTGCCGTCGTGTGCTCGCCGCTCGCCGCACGGGCGGCCACGACGGGTCAGATCTCAGGCATCGTGACCGATGCTGCGACGAAAGCGCCGATCGCCGGTGCGACGGTCGAAGCCGTCGCGCCGAGCGGGAAGTACACCGCGACGACCGATGCCAAAGGTACCTACGGCATCGTCGGCATCACGCCGGACACGTATCGAGTCGTCGTGTCGAAGACGGGCTATCAGCCGCAGGACGTCGAGGGCATCACGGTCCTGCCCGATGACACGAAGATCGTCTCGGTCGCGCTCGATCGTTCGCTGAAGACGCTCGCGAACGTCTCGATCAGGTCGGCGTCGAGCGCGTATCAGCCGAACGCGACCGAAGACAGCTACGCGGTCACGAGCCGCTCGCTCCAGACGCAGCTCGGCAAGACGTTCAATACCGATGAGAAGGCGCTGCTCGCGAGCCTCCCCAGCATCACCGTCGACACGCAGGGGACGATCAAGATCCGCGGCGGCTTCGATTTCCAGACCGCGTACACGTATGAAGGGATCGACTACACGCAGCCGACGCGATCGATAGCGAACCGCTCCGAGAACGTCGCGAACTTCAACTCGCTCAACGGCATCGGTTCGGTCCAGCTCATACCCGGGGGCGGCGATGCTTCGCACGGCGGCACGGGCACCGGTCTCGTCGCGCTTCAGGCGAAGCGTGGCGTCTATCCGGGTTCGGGCACGATCGACCTCGAGACGACGGCATATCCGTTCCTCCATCAAGTCGGCCTCGAGTACGGGCTCGCGACCCCCGACAACCGTTTTTCGAACTACATCGGCTACACGGGCGTCCGCGAAGATCTTCAATACGGCAAACCGGGGTTCAACAACCAAGCGTTCTTCGTTCTCGCTTCCGGCAGCGGCACGCTCGAGACGGTGCCGGCCGACCAGCAACAGAACGATCTCGTCGAGAACTTCGTCTACAAGTTCGGCAAGTCGAACTCGCGCCAGCTGCAGTTCTTCTTCCAGACGCAAGCGGTCCATCAGGACCTCGCCTACGTCGACACGCAAGCCATCCAGACCGCGAACAACATCGGTCATCCGGGGCCGAGCGTTTTGACGCTTCAGCAGGCTGCGCAGATCGAGCCGATCTGGCCCGGTCAGCGGTTGCCGGGCGTCTTCGCGGGCCCGAACACCGTCACGAGCCCGTTCGACGCGTACAAATTCGAGTATTCGGCGACGCTCAACCCGACGACGTTCGCGACGATCCGCTTCTATCGCACCTTCAGCGATCAGTCCGAGACGCTGCCGACCGCAGGCACGTTCACGCCTGACAACGGCGGCCGCCGCACCGCGCTCGCCGGCGAGATCACGAAACAGCTCAGCGGCAAGCACTATCTCGAAGGCGGCGCGAACTACGAGTTCGCGCGTCCGCTCGGCACGACCGTCGACTTCACGCAATCGGCGGCGTTCTCAGGCGGGTTCGCCGACTTCACGAAGATCGGCAGCACGCTCAACGTGCTGCAGCCCGTGCCGGGCTTCGATTTCTTGCCGCCGTCGTTCGCCGGATGCCCGGCGATGTTCCAACCGGCGGGTTCGAACCGGATCATCACCGTGCCGTGCGGTTACCTCGCGCAGTTCTTCCCGCGCGGCATCCCGCGCATCCCTGCTACCGTGTACGGACCAACGGTGTCCCAACAGGTCTATGGCGGATTCATCCAAGACACGGTCGCGATGAGCAATCGTTGGAAGGCGCAGCTCGGGTTGCGGCTCGACGGCTACAACTTCCTCGTCCCATCCGACCCGAACAATCCGCCCGCGATCGACGCCATCCGCCACCAGCGCCTTTTCGAACCGCACATCGGATTGACCGACGTCTTGTCGCCGCGCGATTCGGTGCGCGTCACGTACGGTCGAACGCTCTCGATCCCGCTCCCGAGCTTCCTCGGCAACAACGTCGACCGCAGCGCTTTCGCGCAGTTCGCCGGCATCCCGTCGTTCGACAACACGACCGGCAAGCCGGCGACCTATTGCGGACTCACGCTCAACCAACCGTGCAAGGACTACGCCGACCAGCTCTACTGGCTCGCGCGCGACGTCCTCTACACGAACACATCGCGGACATTCCTCGGCCTGCCGTCGGTCAGCGCGCCGCTCACGGCGCCGCTGAAAGGAGCGACGTTCTCGAACTACGATCTCACCTATCAGCACGATTTCACGCATGGTTATGCGATGCGCCTGACGCCGTTCTATCGCCGCGGGTACGACATCGTCGAACAGTCGGCCGACATCGTCGGGTATCAGCCGTTCAACGGCCTGCCGATCATCGGTCCTGTCTTCGAATCGAACCTCGGCATCCAGAAGGCGACCGGCATCGAGTTCGACCTCACCAAGGACGCGCAGTACGGCTTCTCCGGACAGATCACGGGGACGTACATCAACCAGATAGGAAACGATCCGCCCGGCCAATACCTGCCGTCCGCGTCGCTGTTGCTCGGCACGCTCTACCACTCGCCGAACCTCGCGCCGCTGCAAGGTTCGCTCGCGGTGACGTACCGGTCGCACGCAGGTTGGAAATACAACTTGGTGACGACGGTCGACCGCGGTTATCCGATGGGCGCCGGATTGCTCACCGCTGCGTTCGTCAACGGTCTGCCCTACGAGCTGCCGAACACCGACGGCTTGAATCAGAACGTCAACGGTTCGCCGGAATACATCGACCCACAGAACCCGGGCTCGCTCTTCAACCCGAACATCGTCGCGACGCGCGGCGTGCTCGCGGAGCAAGCGCTCGCCGGCGGCTTCTACTCGCGGCCTCGATCGAACACGAACGTCACGCTCGAATACAACGCGCCGGGTTCGCCGAGCACCTACGGGCTCGCGATCACCAACGTGTTCGACCAGATCTACGGCGTGCCGCTCGTCAACCTGCAATACTTCGAGCCGGTCGCGACGGGCATTTCGGGCGGCGCGAACCCGAACGGCTATCCGGGCGAGGCCTTCCCGACGAGCCCGTTCGTCATACTTCCCGATCGAACGCCGCTGACGTTGCGCTTCTACTGGCAGATAAAGGTATGACGATGGATATTCGTTTTGTCAGGCGCGCCATCCGTGCGTCGATTCTCGCAGCGGCCGTCATCGCGTCGGGCTGCGGCTCGGGCAATGTCGGTGTCGAACCCGCAATCGGTTCGGTCAACCCGATCGCCGGGAGCAAGCTGCAGTTCGCGGTCGGCATCGCGACGATCAACGACGTCGCGCACAGCAAAGTCGTCGAGACGCTCAACACCGTCGAGACGCTGCGACAGTCCAACGGCCTGTCGGCAGTGCTCTACAGCATTCCGTACATCACGGGACCGCCGGGATTCATCGGTCAGCCGGATCCGATACTCGGCACGCCGACCACCATAATCTCCGGCAGCGGCCCGAAGATCCCGTGCAACAAGACGACGCTTCAATGCACGGGCGGCGCATTCGGCTACGGCTTCGCGCCGGACAACACCGTGCCGGGTCAACAAGCTGTCTCGTTCGCGGAGTACTTCCAGCCGGTCGCGGTCGGCAATCAAGATCAGTTGCCGATCTTGCCCTACTACGGCGGCGAACCGCTATTCCCGACGTTCAACAACGGCACGTTCCCGGCCGGATTCCAAGGCTACTCGGCGGGATTCGTCTCGTTCCAAAGTCCCGCGGTCCTCGGCGACTATCATCTGGAAGTCGACATCCCCACCGGTCCGGGTACGTTCGGCAAGAAGACCGCTGATGCGACGCTTACGACGCTGACGGGACTGCCGGCGATCCAAGCGCCGAACTCGTTCCCCGATCCGGCAAATCCGGGCGGTCTTCTCATCGATATAGTCGTCCCCGCCGGCGTCACCGAAACGTGGGTGTTCGTCCAAGATGCCGGCGCGTGCTATCCGCATTCGCAAGGCAACTCGACCAACATCCAATACTACTCGCTGCGTTCGACGCAGACCGGCCCGCAGCAGTTGACGATGCCGCCGAATCTCGGACCGACGAACGGCTCCGGATCGACGCCGACGATCTGCTCGTCGCAAGACAATCAGCAGGCCACGGGCAATCCGAACGCCCCCGGCGATACGTATTCGGTATATGCGGTCGGATTCGACTACCCGGCGTTCAGCGCGGCATATCCATTCAATCTCAAACAGACTCCCCCGTTCGTCGGCGCGAATGGGCAAGTCGACGTCACGCTGTCGCCATCCGCGAGCTTCACGGAACCGTAACAGGACCGCTCCCCCCTTTTTGCAATGGAGGGGTGGGGTTTGGGGGCGACGCACTACGACCGCATGCCCGATCCCCCAGCCGCCGAACCTCGTCCTTGCGTCCGTTGCACCGTCTTCAAGGACGGCAGCCCCGAGCGCGAGCCGCGCGAGCTCGGCGAGATCAGCGAAATCCTCAAGGAACCGGGGACGCTCGTGTGGCTCGACGTCGTCGGGCCCGACAGCACGTCGATGACGGTGCTGCAGAACGAGTTCGGCCTGCATCCGCTCGCGATCGAAGATGCGATGACCGCGCACGAACGGCCGAAGATCGACGGTTACGGCGACTACTGGTTCCTCGTCGTGTACGGCGTATCGACCACGGACAAGGCCGTCACCGTCAACGAGCTTTCGATCTTCTCGGGCAAGAACTACCTCATCACCGTCAGGCGCGAACCGGCATTCCCGATAGCGGAGATCGAGCGGCGCTGGCGGACTCGTTCGGACATGTCGTCGCGCGACAGCGGGGCACTCCTTTTCACGGTGCTCGACACGATCGTCGACGGCTATTTCGATGCTGTCGAGTCGCTCGACGAGCAGATCAACGCGCTCGAAGGCGGTCTGCTTCGGGGCGGGATGACCGGTAACGATCTGCCGCTGCGGATCTTCGCGCTCAAGCGCGACCTGCAGCGCTTCCGCCGCGCTGCGATCCCGATGCGCGACATCCTGAACCCGATCATCCGCGGCGATCTCGTGCTCTACAAGAGCGAAGAGATCGTCTACTTCCGCGACGTGTACGACCACGCGATCCGCGTCATCGACCAGCTCGACGCCGCGCGCGATCTCGTCAACAACGCGCTCGAGATCAATCTGTCGATCGTCGCGAACCGTCAGAACGCTATCGTCAAACAGCTGACGGTCATCGCGACGATCTTCCTTCCGCTGACCTTCATCACGGGGTTCTTCGGGCAGAACTTCGGTTTTCTCGTGAGCCGTATCGGGAGCACGGCGTCGTTCTGGCTCTTGGGCATCGGCGCGCAGGTCTTCGCGCTGGTCGCATTGCTCTGGTTCTTCAAAGCGAAAAGGTGGTTTTAGATGACGACGAAAGCGACGTTCGCAGCCGGTTGTTTCTGGGGTGTCGAGGCCGAATTCCGCGAGATCCCGGGCGTCGTCGACACGGCGGTCGGATTCATGGGCGGTCATACGGTGAACCCCACGTATCACGATGTCTGCGCCGGCGATACCGGGCATGCCGAAGTGTGCGAGGTGACGTTCGATCCGAGCGTCGTCACGTACTCACGGCTGCTCGACGCGTTCTGGAACATGCACGACCCCACGACACGTAATCGCCAAGGTGCCGACTTCGGCTCGCAGTACAGATCGGCGATCTTCTACTACGACGACGCGCAGCGGGCGGAGGCCGAGGCGTCGAAGGCGGCGCTCGAAGCATCCGGGCGCTTCAAGCGCCCCATCGTCACGGAGATCGTCCCCGCCGGTCCGTTCTATCGCGCTGAAGACTACCATCAGCGCTACCTCGAGAAGCAGGGCCGGCTCCACACCCACTAGAGCGCGGCGACTCGAAAAACTCGCCTTAATTATACTTGAAACGACTGTTTCAAGTATGCTATGATCGGTCGGACATGACTAGTCCGACCGTGCGGTCCCCCTCGAGGACGTTCGGCGTCAACCTGTTCGAGAGCAGCCGGCCCGTGTGGCAGCTGTTCGTCGTGTTCCTGATCCCGCTCATGATCAGCAACATCTTGCAGGCGGCGTCGCAGACCTTCAGCCTCATGTTCCTCGGCCGTCTCATCGGCGTCGGGGCGCTCGCATCGGTCTCGGCCGTCTTCCCGATCGTCTTCTTGCTCTTCTCGTTCCTCATCGGACTCGGCTCGGGCAGCTCCGTGCTCATCGGCCAAGCGCACGGAGCGGGCGACGCTCATCGCGTCAAACTGGTCGCCGGCACGGTGCTCGGCGCGACGCTCGCATTCGGCATCTTCACGGCGATCGTCGGCCCGATCATCGCGCCGCCGCTGCTCGCGTTCCTGCGCACGCCGGCCAATATCATGCCTGAGGCGGTGACGTACGCGCGCGCGGTGTTCCTCATATCACCGCTCGTGTTCCCGTATATCATCTACACGTCGATCCTGCGGGGCACGGGCGACTCGACGACGCCGCTTTACTCGCTCGTGTTGAGCACCGTGCTGACGATCGTCATCACGCCGGCGTTCATCGAGGGCTGGCTCGGCTTGCCGCAGCTGGGCGTCGTCAGCGTCGTGGTCGGTGCAGCGATAAGCAACCTCATCGCGTTCGCGGCGTTCCTCATCTATCTCGCTCGCATGGGCCATCCGCTGCGCTTCGACAGCGAGATCGCGCGCGACATGATCGTCGATCCGCACATCCTCGGGCTCGTCCTCAAGATCGGCATTCCGACCGGTCTTCAGGTCATCATGGTGTCGCTCGCGGAGATCGCGGTCCTGTCGTTCGTCAACCGTTTCGGTTCGAGCGCGACGGCGGCGTACGGCGCGGTGAACCAGATCGTCAGCTACGTCCAATTCCCTGCGATTTCGGTCGGCATCGCAGCGTCCATCCTCGCCGCGCAGGCGATCGGCGCCCGCCGCGAAGACCTGCTGTCGAAAGTCGTCCGAAGCGCGGTCGCGTTGAACTACATCATCGGCGGCGCGATCATCGCCGCATGCTACATCTTCGCGTGGACGATACTCGGCTGGTTCATCAACGATCCCGCGACGCTCACCATAGCGCACACGCTGCTCATGATCACGCTCTGGTCGTACCTCATCTTCGGCAACAGCGCAGCGATAAGCTGGGTCGTCCGCGGCAGCGGCGACGTCCTCGTGCCGATGATCAACGGCATAATCGGCATCTGGGGCGTCGAAGTCCCAGCCGCGTATCTGCTCATGGGCAAGTTCGGACTCAACGGGGTTTGGCTCGGCTATCCGATATCGTTCTTCGCGGTGCTCGGGCTGCAATACGGCTACTACACGTTCTTCTGGAAGAAGCGGACGCACGCGCGGCTCGTCTAGACATGAACGTCGTATGAGCGACGCGGTGTCTCCTACTGCGTCAAAGACTCACGCGAGCGCGTAACGAACTGGCGCGCGTACGCTCTTATCAAGGCACGCGTACGACGCGATCATTCCTTTTCCTAGAGGTTCCGACCACAATGCAAGACCGCCGGCTCCTTTTCAACGTGGGTGCGCTCCTGTTCTTCGCGGCGCTCGTGATCCTCGCCGTGTGCGTCATCCGCATTCCGCAGCACTAGGCGGATCCGCCCGGGTGTGACGCGCGTCACGTCCGGTTTTGAGCCGCGCCGCTCAAGTCGCTTCATAGCGAATCACCATCGGGGCCTCGCGAACCGATACTCACTATAATGTCGATCTCGCGCCGCCTCTACACGATCTTGGGCGTCATGGTGCTCCTCATAAGCGTCGAGCTGACGGCGCTTTGGTTCACGATCAACACGCTGTCGAGCGTCCGCGCGTACGTCGGCGGCGAAGGCTTGTGGTCGAAGGCGGAAAAGGACGCCGCGTTCGAGCTCGAGGCGTACGGACGCACGCGCAACGAACGCGACTACCGCGCGTATATCAACTACCTCGGCGTTCCGATCGGCGATCGCAAGGCTCGTCTCGAGATGGCGAAGCCGGATCCCGACTACAACACCGAGTGGCAAGGCCTGCTGCAAGGCCGCAATCAGCCGAGCGACATCCCGGGGATGATCTCGCTGTTCCGGCGCTTCAGCTGGATCGGCTACATCCGCGATGCGATCTCGGATTGGCAGCAGGGCGATGCCCAAATGCTCGCGCTGCAGCAGCTCGGTGCGCGCTTGCATGACGAGGTCCTGGCGCACGCCTCGCAGGCGACCATCGAGCGGACACTCCGCCAGCTCGAGGACATCGACCAGCGGCTTACGACGATCGAGGATCGCTTCTCGTACACGCTCGGCGAAGGATCGCGCTGGCTCACTGGCATCGTGCTCTCGATCTTGGTCGGCGCCGCGCTTTCGGTCGAACTGAGCGGCCTATTGTTGACGGCGTCGGTGACGCGTGGTATCTCGCGGCGTCTCACCTCGATGCTCGACGCGACGGACCGGATCTCGAAGGGCGACTTCGACATCACGCTCGAGCGAGGCTCGACCGACGAGATCGGGCGGCTCGCCGACGCGCTCAACCGGATGACCGGCGATCTATCCGGCGAGCGGTCGCGCGCGGAATCCGCACTGCTCACCGCGCAGGAAGCGCTGCGCGAGGCCCAGCGAGTCGCGCACGTCGGCAGCTGGGAATGGGATGTCCGCCGCGACGATGTGACGTGTTCGAGAGAACTGCTTCGGCTCTGCTCGTCGGCCGGGGACGACTTCGCACCCACCTATGCGGGCTTTATCGCGCTGTTCCATCCGGCCGATCACGAGGCGCTTGATTCGGCGATCCGCTCGGCGCACGCGTTCACGGTCGACTGCCGCATCGGCCCCCTTGCGAGCGGCGAACGCTGGCTATGCGTTCAGGGAGACGTCGAGTGCGACGCGGCCGGCGCCCAGACGCGAGTATTCGGCACCGTCCTCGACATCACCGATAGAAAGCTCTCCGAAGAGCGGCTCGAGTTTCTCGCCCAGCACGACCCGCTGACGGGTTTGCCGAATCGGGCTCTGCTCATGGATCGCCTCGGGCAAGCGACCGCCTTAGCGCAACGCAATAGAAGCGCCGGTGCGCTCCTGTTCTTGGACCTCGACAATTTCAAGGCGTTCAACGACACGCTAGGGCATGGGACCGGCGACCAACTCCTCGTCGCGGTCGGCGAACGTCTGAAGGCGCACGTGCGCGAAGTCGACACGGTCGCGAGGTCCGGCGGCGACGAGTTCATGATCGTCCTCACGGACGTGTCATCGCCGGATGGCGCGACGACCGTCGCTCGCAACATCGTGAACGCTCTCGACCATCCCTTCGTCGTCGACGGACACGAGATGTTCGTCACGGCGAGCATCGGCATCATCGTCTTCCCCGACGACGGACTCGACGTCGAGACGCTCATCCGCGACGCCGACACGGCGATGTATCAGGCGAAACGTCACGGCCGCAACAAGTTCCAGTTCTACAGCCCGCATATGCACGATCAGGCCGTTCGCACGCTCGCGATGCAGAACGATCTGCGCCGCGGTCTCGAGCGCAAGGAGTTCGTCCTCCACTATCAGCCGATGGTCGAGCTTTCTTCGGAGTCGATCATCGCCGCCGAAGCGCTCGTCCGCTGGCAGCATCCGATCGACGGCCTTCGTCCGCCCGGCGACTTCATCGGCGTCGCCGAGGAGAGCGGGCTCATCGTGCCGCTCGGCGAGTGGGTCTTGCGCGAGGCGTGCGCTCAGTGCCGCCGCTGGCGCGACTCGGGCTTCGATAATATCCGCGTCACCGTCAACGTCTCGCCGATGCAACTAGGCCAGGTAGATTTCCCGGCCACGATCGCAAGCGCCCTGCGCGACGCGGGTCTCGAGGCCGAAGCGCTCGACATCGAGATCACCGAGACCGCGCTTTTCGCCGAGCCCGATCGCGCTGCGAACGCCCTCGAGGACCTCCACCGCATCGGCGTCGGTATCTTGCTCGACGATTTCGGCACCGGCTATAGCTCCTTGAACTACGTCAAACGCATGCCCATCGACGCGCTCAAGATCGACCGCTCGTTCGTCAAGGACATCACAGCGGATCCATTCGACAAGGCGATCGCCGAGTCGATCGTGACGCTCTGCGAGAGCGTCGGGCTGCGCGCGATCGCCGAGGGTGTCGAGACGCGCTCTCAACTTGACCTCTTGCGCGGTCTCGGCTGCGATGAGATCCAAGGCTTTTGCTTCAGCGCGGCGATCGAGGCTAGCCAGTTCGAAGAGCTCATGCGATTCTGGAAACGCACGGGCCACGCTGCCGCACGCGGTACCGCACAAGCCAACGGCTGACCGCTCCCCGTCGACTTCGCCTTAATTTTCTCTGGATTTATTGTTGAAATATTTGACAATATTTCAATAGCATGCTACCATCGCGACTATGACACGTGCGCGGAAAGGCATCGTCAAGGACAAGCCGCAGCTGGCGGCGCTCGCATCGGGTGCACGGCAGGAGATCGTCGACGTGCTGCCGCGGCTTGGGACCGCCTCCGTCGCGGACCTCGCGCGCGCGCTCGACCGTCCGCCGGATACGCTTTACTACCATATCCGCGCGCTCCAGCGGGTGGGCCTGATCCTGCCCGCCGGGCACCGTCGCACCGAGCGCCGGTCGGAAGCGCTCTACCGGGCGGTCGCGCCCCAAATCGAGCTGCGCTTGGAACCCCGAACGCCGACTCGGGTGAAAGGGGCCGGTGCGATCGTGTCGTCGGCGATGCGGATGGGGATCCGCGACTACAAGCGCGCGCTCGCCCAACGGGAGGTCGTCGCGACCGGTCCTACGCGGGAAGTGTGGGCGCTGCGCACGACCGGCTGGCTGACTCAAGCGCAGATCGCTAA
Source organism: Candidatus Eremiobacteraceae bacterium (assembly GCA_035710745.1). NCBI lineage: Bacteria > Bacillati > Vulcanimicrobiota > Vulcanimicrobiia > Candidatus Eremiobacterales > Candidatus Eremiobacteraceae > Candidatus Eremiobacteraceae bacterium. The sequence continues at coordinate 31,659 of DASTCX010000015.1, forward strand.
GGTCGTCGAGCTCATCGGGCGTTTGGCCGGCGACGTTTCCAGACCGAGGGGCGAGGGACGGCTTTTCGGTCTGACCCTCGTCTTCGCGCCGCTGCATCAACGTGGGCGCGAAAGGATACGACAAACATGAAAATCCTCGCCGCGCTCATCATAAGCATGGGCTGCCTGTATACCGCCGCACTCGCCTCGCCATGCCCATCTTCCGTTTTGCTCACCTACGAGCAAGGAACGCTCGCCGGAGTCGACTGGGTGGACGAGTCGGCGACGCGATCGCACTCGCGCAGCGAGCTGACGCGCTCCGCCGTCATCGATTCGACGATCAACCTTCGCGACGACCGATCAACGGCGAACTCCTCGACGACCCTGACGATGGCGGGCTCCCCGACATCGAAACCCGTCGTGCGCGATTTCCCGCCGGGCACGATCGCCTGGTCCGACATGGTCCCGAGTTCGATACAGCAGGCGATCGAACGAGCTCTCGTGCTACACCAGCCTTCCGTCGAGGTGCCGGCGGCTTCGCTCTTCAGCACCGCGTCGGGCGGCGTCGCCGTCGATCGCATCGACGCGACCGATTGGACCGTCGCCTACCACAGCAAGAAGTATCTCGTGCTCACCGACGCGGCCGGATGCGTCGTTTCCGCGAGCCTGGCCGACTTCGGGGTCACGATCGAACGCCGCTCGTCGTTCGCGCCGAGCGAGTATACGCTGTGGCCGCCGTACGCCGCTCCACCCGATCGCGCATACGGTGTTTCGAGCGTGACGATTCCGGCCTCCGGAGGCGCCACGCTCGCCGGCACGCTGACGAGACCGCTCCACGCGAGGCTCGTACCGGGCGCCGTCCTCATCACGGGATTGTCACCCCACGAGCGCAACAACGGCGAGCCGCCGTGGATGCCGTTGCGCGACATCGCCGACGCTCTCACGCGCGCGGGCTTCGCGGTGTTGCGCGTCGACGATCGCGGGGTCGGCGAGTCTACCGGCGATAACAAATCGTGGACGACCTTCAAGAAGGCCGCCGACGTCCGCACCGAAGCGCACTGGCTCGCGTCGCAGCGCGGCATCGACCCGAAGCGGATCATGCTCGTCGGATATAGCGAAGGCGGTTTGATCGCGCCGATGGTCGCTGCGGACGATCCTTCGATCGCTGCGATCGTAACGCTCGCCGGTCCGGGCGTCAGCGGTATGGATGTCGCGCGATATCAGACCGAGGCCAGGGTAGACGCAGATCCGACGATAGCGGCTGCCGATCGCGAGCGGCAGATCGAAGCGCAGTTAGCCGAACCGCTTTCGCCTCACGAGAGCTCGTACATGAGCATCGACCCGCTCACGTATGCGCATCGTGTGCGGTGTCCGGCGCTGATAATCCAAGGGAGTACCGATCTCGACGTACCCGTGCGATCGGCGGAACGGATAGCAGCGGCGATGCGCGCGAATGGCGACGCAGACGTCACCGTCCGGCTGTTTCCGGACATAAGCCATTCGCTGCTCCCCGACGTTGCAGGCGTCGATACCGGTTGGGCGACGTTGCCTGCGTTCCTCACCTCACCACAGATCTTGCAGACCGTGTCCGCCTGGGCCGTTAAGCACCTCAAGTAGAAGCGAGCGATCCTTAGACGAAAAAAAGGGAGCGATCGACCATTACGGTCGACCGCCGCGGCTTGTCAAACTGCAAGGTCGTCAGCGGTCGAGGTAAACCTCGACCGCTACACCTAGGTTGACGTCAGGGTCGCGGGCGACCCATCGGCCGGCTGCCGTGGCTGACGGATGCGACGCGGCCCGTCTGGAAACGGCGTGCCCCTGCGAAGTGCGCCGGACCCATGTGCCGGTCGTCGCGCCGGTCGTCAGCGCGAAGCCGATTGACCAGTCGATCGTCGCGGTCGGCCGGAACCGGAGCGCTGAAGCGCCGGTCGTCGCGTCGATCGTCTGCGCGGAGCCGCTGGATCACCCGATCATCGCGTACGTCGGTCGGGCGAACAGCGTTGAAGCGCCTGTCGTCTGCGTCGCGGAACTGACCGAGCGCGAGGTGACGCCCTCTGTCGAAGTGCATCCTCTCGCACTCCGCTTGACGCTGCTCGATGATACCTGCGAGGATCGCCGGGTCGAGATCGGGCCGATCGCGCATGACCATCGCGCAGTCCTCGTGGTTTATCCGATTGATCCGCGCGAGCAGCACATCGTCGGATACGTCCGGGTTGACACGCGGGTTCACGCGCTGCACGACGGGCCGCGGTGCGACCGCGACGGGGTGCCGGACCAAAGCCACCGGATGCCGGACCGGCGCGACCGGTCGCACGGCACCGATGTCGTTCGGGGTCGGACCCGCCGAAGCGATTGCAGTCGTGGCGAGCACCGCGAGGGCCGCAGCCGTCGAGAAGATTCGGAAATGCACCATTGTTGTGCACCACCTTTCGTGGGAAATGCGTCGCCCTCGAGCGAGCGCACTTCGATACAACGAAAACGATCTCTGCCTCGTGCGCAAACAGGGGCTCGTTCGCTCGGCTTGGATCCACACGGTGCACGAGCAAGGAGGCGCCCGCCGTGCACATGAAAGTACGGTTCTCTGTAATCCGCGGCGAGCAAGACGCTCGTCGTGAAGTCGTTAGCGTCGAGGCCCGAATGTCGAACGAAGTTCAGGGAATAGGGCACGCGCGGTCGATAGTCCGCGTTGTCGTCGTCGTCGCGCTGGCGACGTTCGCGCTCGGGTCGACGCTGCCGAATCTCTTCACGGATAGCGTTGGGCTTCCGTTTAGCACGGACGAGCACAACCGGGTTGTGGCCGTTTTTGCGGACAACTCGCCGGTCCGCTTGGGCGACGTCGTCGACTGGCAGGCTTGCGATCTCACCCAGAAGCTGGCCGTGGGCGACCAGTACTTCTTCGAGCCGGGCACGTTCATGTCGATACCGCTCATCCGAGGCAGCCGCCATTTCGTCGCGACGTTTCGCGCGGAGCCGCAACCGTCGGTTATTTGGCTCACCGCCATAAAGCGAGGTAGCGCCACCGTCTTCGTCATTATCGCGGCCGTGTTGCTCCTGCGCAAGCCGAGCAAGATGCTCTGGGGGTTTTTCCTCTACGCGCTCGGCAGCGTGAACGGCGACCCGCTTGCTTTCGAATGGGAACCTATCGGCATCTACGCGGCGCATGCGATGCTCATGTTGGGACTGAGCAATGTCGCCGGGCCGGTCGGGCTCTGGATGTTCGCATCGCGTTTTCCGCAAGATCGAGCGACCGGTTGGCGTACGTACGTCGATAAGGGGATCCTACCTGGCGCCGTGGTGCTGGCGCTCACGGCCATGTTCCCGTTTCTCGCGTCGACGTTTGGCCGGACGTATTGGACCGAGTCGGTGTGGCCCGAAGTCATCGCCCTGACGATCGGGTTACTGTGCATCCTGGATGCCTTCACTCATCTACGAGCTGGCGACCGACAGCGCCTCAAGTGGGTGACGGCGGGGTTCGTCACGTTTTACGTGGCCGATGGCTATTCACTACTCGCAAGCTATCTTCCGTCGGGCGGCTGGCCGACGACATGGTCAAACGCCGGCTGGACCGTCGACGTCCTTTCCGGCGTGCAGATCGTCATCCCGATAACGGTCGCGTATGCCGTGCTCAAGCATCGCGTCCTCGACGTTAACTTCGTCATGAGCCGTGCGCTCGTCTACGGCATCATCACGACGATCGTCATCGGCGTCTTCGCCCTCGTCGACTGGTTCTTCTCGCGATTCCTGGCACAGCGACAGCTCGCGGCGGTCGCCGAGATCATCGCCGCGCTCGGCATGGGTTTCGGCATCAATGGTATGCACCGGCTCATCGATCGCACGATCGACAAGATCCTATTCAGGCGGCGCCACCTCGCCGAGGTTCGCCTAACACGCGCGACATCCGGGATCCATCACGTGACCGAAGCGAGTGCGATCGACGAGACGCTCACGGATGAGCCGGTCGACGCTCTCGGCCTCTCGTCTGCGGCAGTATTCCGTCGATCTCGAGACGGCTCGTTCAAGCGGGCACGAGCTATCGGATGGGAAGGTGGCGCAACGGCTGTCATAACCGCGAATGATTCGCTCGTGCAGAACATCCAGGGCGAGCGCGGGCTCATCAGACTACGCGACGTGCGAAGGCCTGACGCCCAGCTGCCGGACGGTCATGGATCGCCTACGATCGCTGTTCCGTTATTCGTCCGTCACGAGCTTGACGGCTTCGTGCTGTTCGGCTCACACGTCAGTGGCGAGGACTTCGATCCCGTCGAGATCGTCCTGCTCGAGCGGCTCGCGAATGCCGCTGCATCGACGTACGATCACCTCGAAGCGGAGGCGGCCATGGCCGAGGCCGACCGTCTCGGACGCGAGCTCAGCGAAGCGAAATCGGTCATCGCCTCGCTCCGCGCTCAGCCAGCCCTCTGAGGGCCGGAGTCACTTCAGACCGAAAAGCACGTACTGCGCGACGTCGTGGAGATCGCGCTTCGACAGCCGCCAGTGCGGCATGACCTTGTCGAGCGGCTTGCCTTCGTTGTCGGTGCCCGTCGAGATCGCTCGTTCGAGAAGCGCTAGATCATAGGGGTGCTTCTGTTGGACGACGAGCGCATCGTGGCGTAGATCCGCGCTGATGGCGCCGTCCGAGAAATGACGTCCACCCGAACCGTCGGCCCGATGACACGCTTCGCAGCTGTTGAAAAGCGGCGTAGCCTGTGCGACGATCTTCACCCCATCCAGGTCCTTACCGGTGTCGAAGATCGTGCGCCCGTTGGCGATCGAGGAGTACATAAGCGTCGGCCTGGGCATCGGAGTTGCAGCAGAAGCCGGCTTCGACGATTGGCCCGAACAAGCCATGACGATAGTGGAAAGGACGAAAGCCGAAACGACGGCGAAGACGATCGATGCAATCTTGAGCATATCCGGCCTTTCTTCGTGTGCTCGATCCCGCTATAAGCCTTTCAACGAATCCGCGAGCGAAACAGTGCGCCGCTTCGCGCGCGGAACATTCGACGCCGGCGCACAAGGGCAGTTCGTGACGTGAGCTACCGATTCATGAGCGCGCTGATGGCCGCCGCGATCGCCGCTACGACCATGTTATATGCGTGCAGTCAGAAACCCCAGGCGGCGCCGACCAGCACGGCACTGGGGTTCTCCTGGCCGATGTACGACGGCACGTATGCCGGCGACCGGTGGTCGACGCTCGATGCGATCACCGCGGCAAACGCCAAGTCGATGAAAGTCGTTTGTAGTCTAGCGCTCGGCGAGACCGGTGCCTTCCAGGCCGGCCCGGTCATCGTGGCCGACACGATTTACGTCACGTCGATGAACGACACGTATGCGATCGATGCGACGACTTGCCGGCTGAAGTGGAAGTCGGAATACAAGCCGACGGGCCCAGTAGTCTTCAATACGAATCGTGGTGTCGCGTACGATGACGGAACGCTCTTCCGCGATACCGAGGACGCGCACTTGATCGCGCTCGATGCGATCACGGGCGCGACGAAATGGGACGTCAAGGTCGCCGACTCATCGAAAGGCATCTTCCTGAGTTCCGCGCCGATCGTCTGGAACGGCAAGATCTATGCCGGACTCGCCGGCGCCGATTGGGGCGTTCGGGGGCGCATGCTCGCATTCGACGAGACGGACGGCCACACGGTATGGTCGTTCGATCTCATCCCCGAGGGTGCGGAAGCGGGCGCTTCGAGTTGGGGAAGGGCGTCGACCGCAGCCACCGGCGGCGGGTCGACGTGGACGTCGTACGCGCTCGATACGCAGACGAACGAAGTCTTCGTGCCGGTCGGCAACCCGGCGCCGGATTTCTCGGGCGACTATCGGCCCGGCTCGAACCTCTACACCGATTCGCTCGTCGTCCTGGACGCGAACACCGGCGCGCTCAAATGGTACTTTCAGCTCGTGCCGCATGACATCCACGACTACGATCTTGGCGCGCCGCCGATCCTCGTCACGACGAAGGCGAGCAAGCACCTCGCGGTCGTGTCCGGGAAGAACGGCTACCTTTATGCGATCGATCGCGCGACGCACGCGGCCGACTATAAGGTAGCGGTGACGACGATCCGCGGCGAGTCTGCGGCGCCGACGCCGCAAGGCACCCAAGTCTGTCCCGGCTGGACCGGCGGATCCGAATGGAATTCGCCGGCGTACGATAGTGAAGACAACACGATCATCGTCGGAACCGATGACTGGTGCGGCACGTATATGCTGGCACCGCCGCGTTACGTCGCCGGGAAGTACTTCCTCGGCGGTTCCGCGATCCCGGCCCCGTGGCAGCAGGCGCACGGATGGGTGACGGCGATCGATGCGGACAGCGGTAAGGTCGTTTGGAAATACCACACCCCGGGCCCGGCGCTCGCGGCAGTTTCGCCGACGGCAGGCGGTCTGACGTTCACCGGAGACATGGCGGGCAATTTCTACGCGCTCGAGTCGAAGACGGGCCGAGTCATCTATCGTTATAAGACGGCAGGCGCGATCGCCGGCGGCATCGTCGCGTACCAGGAGAACGGGCACGAATACGTCGTTTCGACATCCGGCAACGTGTCGCGGTCCGTGTGGCCGGGCGCGAGCGGCGGCATGCGCATCTACGTGTTCTCGATCTGACGTGCGGCGGTTCGCTCGCGCCGCGGCAGCCGCCGCCTTCCTCTATGCGTGCATGCCTCTCGCGGCCGGTGCGTATGTGCCGTCGCTCTCGGCGGCGCAGCTCAAGTCCGCGATCGACGCAGGTCGCGCCGCCGCCAAATCACATGAGGGCCTTTCAGCGCAGTTCTATACTGCGTTCGCGACGAGGGATGCGCTCGCTGCGTCACCCGATGCGGGCTCGGTCGACGCTGTCGTCGTCGGTACGCCTTTCGAGCGCGTCGAGTATGCTGCATACGTCGCCGGGTTCGAGGGCCGGACCGCGACGGTCGCCGAGATCGCGGACGCGTCAACGCCGCAGACTCTCGACGTCATCGTCTTCGCGCACTCGCGCGATCCGTTGGATCAAGCCTTCTTGGGACATTTCCGCGGTGCGAGACTGACGATCGGGACCGTGAAGCGCAATCCCATATCGATATCGTCCACGCAGCCCGCGAAGGACTTCTTCAATACACCGGTCGGTCGGCAGCTCTTGTGGCTTGGCACCGTCACATATCGCTTTGACCTGCGTGGCGTCGCCGCGGATTCGATCGCGACGTACACGGTATCGGATCCGTACGGTCGTGCATATGAAGTACGCATAGACCTTTCCAAGTATAGATAGGACTCGCGGGAAAACACCGGATGGTCGAGAAACGCCGGGCCATGAAACGCCTGCTGATTGTTCTGTCATTGAGCGCGTGCGCGGCTATCGCGAGCGCCTGCGCGGGTTCGGCCATCGCGCCGACACCGCTGCTGCATCCCGGAGTGGCGCCCGCTCGGATCGGCTCGATCGCCGCTTCGAAGCGCGTCATCTACTATTACCAGACGCAGTATAGCAACAATGTCTACGTCTCGCTCGCGCCGATATGGAAGACGAAGAACCCGAACACCGGCTTGCCGTACACGACGGACGTCATCATCGCGGCGTTTCATCTCGGCTACGACTCGAACAATCAGCCGTATATCCACTTGAACGATAACGTCCCCGGCGACCCGATGTTCGACGTCATGTGGCCCCAGGTGCGCCACCTACGAAGTCTCGGCATCACGACCCGCATGATGCTCGGCGGCGCCGCTCAGGGATCGTACGCCGACCTGTTCTCGAACTGGTCGACGTTCTATCCGATCTTGAAGCAGACGTTGCGACACTATCATCTGAACGGCATCGACCTCGACGTCGAAGAGAACGTCTCGCTCGCGAACATCGAGAAGCTCATCAAGCGGCTGAACACAGACTTCGGACCATCGTTCGACATCACGCTCGCGCCCGTCGCGACGGCGCTGACGAACGGTCCGAACCTGTCCGGCTTCAACTACCCGGCGCTGTACGCGAGTAGCGTCGGCCCCGACATCGCATGGTTCGATACGCAGTTCTATAGCGGCTTCGGCTCGCTCGGAAGTGTCGCCAGCTACGAGAACGTCATCAATTTCGGCTACCCGCCGGACATCATCGTCGCGGGCATGATCGCGAATCCGCAAGACGGCAGCGGCTTCGTCTCGATGACGACGGTCGCGAACACGGTGAGTCAGCTCGTATCGACGTACCCGACCTTCGGCGGCGTCTTCGCGTGGGAGTACTTCAACGCGCTTCCCGGTGGACCGGCGGCGCCGGCTCAGTGGTCGCAGTTGATGGGTCAGGCGATGGGCCTCTGAGGCTCGAGGCGCTTCAGCCACATGAGAAACGCCGTTAGGTAAAGGACCACCGGAGCAAACGCGACCAGGACGTAGACGAAGCGCAAAGCGTAGCCGCCGGCCGATCCGATATGCAGCGGATAGAGCCACATGTACGCGCGCCACGCGAGCGGCCACTTCGTCGCGTCGTTCATCGCGACGACGCGCCCAGTGAATCTATCGACCGAGACGTAGCTCCACCCATATGGATCCGGGTCGCCGGCGACGATCTCTCTGACCACCACCGTCGAGTCGGCAGTCGCCGGCGGATAGACCATAGTGATCGTTCCCGGCAGTGCTTCGTTCGCATCGGCGACCAGTTGATCGAGCAAGAGCGAACGATTGCCGTGAGCCGGCGTGGACGAGCTTTGCGTCACGGGCGGCTCCTGCACGAATACACCCCCGATCCCGCTCGCGATGATGAGCACCAAGAACGCGACGCTGACTATGCCGACGATTTTGTGGATATCGAAGTTCACACGCCATCGGCCGCCTGTCCACTTGACGGAGAATCCACGCGACGGACGCTTCCATCCGGGCCACATGTAGGCGCCCGTGAGCACGAGGAGCAGCGCGACTGATCCGATCGCCGAGTTGATGAGCGAACCCTCGTCGCCCGCGAACAGGTTCGCGTGAAATTCGTAAAGCCGTCCGATCGCTGTCCGGCTGCGTAGCACGCTTCCGACGATGTGCGCTGTGTATGGATCGACGAGCACGTCGAGCCTGCCGCCGTCCGGCTGAGCGAAGCTCACGTCGTATGTGCAACCGCTGTCGCACGACTCGAGGATGTGCGTGACGTGGGAGGCCGGATAAGCCCGATCTGCGGTCGCTAGAATAGCATCGAGGCTCTGCATCTTTGGGCGCGCCTGGACGTGCTTCATCGGGAAGTCGCGGAAATCCGAGATCTGATTTTCGAGAAAGACGAGCGCCGCGCCGGTCGCGCAGATCACGATCAGGTATGCGCCGACGGTGAACCCGAGATACTTGTGGATCGTGAATATCGCTTGCCGCATGCTGCCTACGTCGCCGGCAGCTCGATGCTTTGCGGAAATCGGAAGACGTCGTGCGGGTCGAGCATTTTCTTGATCTGCTGCAATCTCGCATAGTTGCCTGCGAAATAGCGGCGCTGCCAGTCTTTCAAGTCTAGGTCGGCATAGTTCCGATAGCTCCGCTGCGCGGTATGCGGATCGATGGCATCGAAAGCGCTGCGCACCCACGCGTATGCGTCACGCGACGCATCCTGTCGATCCCAGTACGTCTGATATTGGAGCAAGTAGCTCATGTCTCGATGCGGGAAGCTCGTCTTATCCGGTCCGACGTCGTTGGCTGCGCCGCCGAAGCTGTCGAACGAGAGCACGCAGGTCGCCGATCGCGGTGCCGCCTCGAGGATGCCGACGGCGGTCGTAATCGCGGTCGCCGTCAGCGGATCGGCGCCGAAGCTCGACTTGTTCTTCCACGATTGGCGCGGTGACGCCGAGCCGGCGAATGCGTTCACCGCGTCCATGAAGGGCATCGACGTCACGACGAGTTGCGTCGGCTTCGTCTCCTTCGTGAAGGCGGCGACCATTTCTGCGAGCTCTCGCTCGTCGCCGAGGAACTGCCCGGTGAGGTGGACGCTGCGCCCGGCACCCGTTTGCAGCGTCAAGGCGCTCGTAAGGGCGCGGCGATCGTCGTTCGTCCACTCCATCCAACGCCCGAGCAGTGCCTCGACGGTCGACGCTTCCCATTTCCAACGAACGGAGAAGTACCCGACATCAGGCGGAGCCGCGATCGTCTCGAATTCGAAATCGGTGATGACGCCGAAGCTGCCGCCGCCGGCACCGCGAGCGGCCCAGAGGATGTCGGCGCCGCTGCGGTCCGATGCGGAGTCGCGCACGACTCCGTCTTTGTCGACGAGCGTGACGCGTCGCAGCCAGTCGCACGTGAGGCCGAATCGCCGGACGAGCATACCGTAACCGCCCCCGGTGACTAGCCCGGCGATGCCGACGGTTGGGCACGTGCCCGCGGGCAGCGTCCGATTCGATTTCGCGAGCACGCGGTACAGATCGCCGAGCTGCGCACCGGCACCGACGGTCGCTCGCCTCCCGTCGGCGTGCAGCGTGACGCCGTCGTGGCCGCTTAGATCGATGACGAAACCGTGGTCGTTGAGCGAGTAGCCCTCGTAGTCATGGCCTCCGCTGCGGATGGCCACCGCTTTGTCGTGATCGGTCGCCCACCGAATGCTTTGGACGACGTCGTCGCGCGTGTCGCAATAGGCGATCACATCGGGCGTAAAAGCGAGCCTCGCGTTTTTATCGGCGCGTGCGGCATCGTAGTCAAGGTCACCGGGGCGGACGACTCGACCGCCTGGTGCTCCCGGCGAGCACGCGGTGACGGCAGGATAGGTCATGCAAAGCACGCCCGTGCCGATGAAGCCTAAGAATTCACCGCGTCCTAAGGCGCGCCGTCCTCTGGCCAGCATGTTGTAGCGATTTCGTTTCGACGGCGCTCAGTCGCTGACCCACGCCCTAGCAGACCTCCAAGAAAAGAGAAACGGCGGGCTCGGAATCCCGCCGTTCATTTTCGATCTTCGTTCTTACGGACGAGCGATGTGCCAGATACCTCCGAATGCGTCTAGGTTGTCGCCGTTCGTCTGGCCGGGAGCACCATCTCCCGTGAACGTGTAAAGCGGACGTCCTTTGTAGGCGAGCTGGCTGCGACCGTCTTGGCGGGCGATCGCGGAGTACGGAGACGGCAGGTTGCCCGACGGTGCGATGAGCGGCGGCCAGTTCTGCGAGCATTGGCCGTTGCATGAAGACTGGCCCGGCGATTGGAGGTCGAGGTCGAAGACGTAGACGGTGAAGTTCGCGTTATTGACGAGACCCGGAGCGCCCTTGAGCGTCATCGTCGAAAGGGGCACGCTTTGAGGGCTCGGACTCGGGTTCGGATTATTGACGGGTCCCCCATAGAGGGCCGACGATCCGCTGCCACCACCACCGCATCCGGCGAGAAGCGCGGCTGCGACAGCGATCGCGGTCAGGGTTGAAGTCAGCGGAGCGAATTTGGGCATGTTGGTCACGTTTGTCTCCTTGATGAACGGCAACGTGACCACAATACGGCTTAGCACTGAAACGCCTGTGAAGCGACGTGCGATGCGCTTCAGTCCTGTTTCAGTGCGCGCGGCCTCGCGGGTCTCAGCGCGATTCCTCTCGAACGACGTTTCATGCATTTAGAGCCCGCGGACCGCACGGCCGCCATAATGGGTATCATCTTCGCCCTTTGGTTCATGGGGCTGCTCTATCTATTGGTCAATGCGATGTGGATCGCGATCGCGCCGGCGGTCGTCGTCGGCATCATCATCTTGTTCGTCGCGCGCTCGAAGAGCCGCGGTGGGCCGATGATGCGCCCTTAGAACCACCGAACACGTAGATCGGGTTACGGATCTTCGAATAGAGGCCGGTCGTGACGAGAGCCGTCGCTCGCGCTTTGCCGCTGAACGACATGCCGGCCTGGAGCCGCGCGAGTGCCCAGAGGCAAAAAGCGGGCACCATGATCGAGAGCCCTATGAGCTGGTGGACCTTCCACCTGCGGTCGAACTCGCCGACAAGCGCGACATAGAGACCGATGCCGATCACGGCGACCAACACGACGGTCAGCCAGGTCCTCACGATTTACACTGGTTAAGTCGTTGAATGCCCGATGACCTTGGTCCCACCGGTCACGATTTTCGCTGAGCGCAGCATCGCAACAGCCGTGTATGTCACGACGATCACCACGAGCCATCGCAGCGTCGTCAAGGGCAAGGATTTCACGAGAAACGCCGCGATGAGCACCGCGGGAACGCCGGCGAGCGCCAAACCTAGCGATGCGCGCAGCGCATAGCGATCGAACTTGATGAAGCGCGTGCTCGCGACCGGCATGAGGAATGCCGTTGATGACATCATGATCGGGAACGCGGCGATCGGGTTCATCCCGAGCAGGCTCACGACGATCATGCACGGCGCGAATAACCCGATGCCGAGCGTCATGAGCGCACCCAGGCAGAAATTCGCGCCCACCGCACTCCACAGTCGGACGCCATCCAACCCGAGCGCGGTGCCACCGCCGGGGAATAGCTTTAAGTTGCTCAGAGTGAATAAGGTGGCCGCCACGAGCAAGGCTGTACCCATTCCGACTTGGATATTTCGACGTGGCCAGTGTGCGACGACGCCGGAGCCGAGCCACGCGCCGGCGACCGCAGCGGCGATCAAGAGCACGAGCGTCGTGGGATCCACGTTGACGATCGAGATGAAGATGAACGCTTCGATAACGCCCGGTATGGTAAGGCCGACGTTGAGCGTGCCGGGGATGTTCTCATCCGGAACGACATGCCACAACTTGAACAGGGACGTGGTCGTGGCGAACGACCCGATACCCAGCGCATCGAAGAAGTTCGTCACGAATCCGATCGCGAGTTCTTTCGCGCTTGGGAAACCAGGCTTTCGATTACGGGCCGCCGCCACCCAAATCGCGATGAAGGCGACTGCGAAAATACCCAAGATCGCGAGCAATAGCTTCGAGATCGCCATCGGAGCCTCTGTTTAGACTTTCAGCGTCGCTTTGGTGGCGTTTGTTCGCCTGTTGTCACACGCTCGAGCATATACTCCTCCTTGAGCCCGTTGGTTTACGGGCCTGTCGGCGCGGGAGCCAGCATGAGCGCGGGACCATCGAAACAACGCTGCGGGGTTTGTGGGGAGCGGCGCCCATCCGTCCGCATCGAGGGTGAGCTGATATGCCTCGAGTGTGCCGCCCGTTTGGGGCTTGTCGAGAAGCCGACCGACTCCTCAGATGCTGAAGGGGTGCCGGAGGAATGAGCGTCCGCTAAATCCGCATCGCTTCTTCGACCGCCCGATCTTCCGACCAAGATGCGCCGACTGCGGCATGCGTCTGGATCTCAGCGTCGCCAATAAGGACCAGTCGTATGGTGACTTTAGCCCACGCCGCCCCGTCTTGTACATTCCCGAACAATGTGGGCAGAATGCGGCCAAAAAACTTGCGCACCGTATCATTGCAGGACGCGCAAAGCTTTATGGCATAAGGCTGGGACCCGTTACAGGAGAAGCCCGCGGCCGACAGCTGCTAGTCTTCAAATTTGTGCGTGATTCCGTCAATTGGCGCGCTCTCGTTCGCGTCGGAGCAGACTAGGCTAAATGCTACGATGGAGGATAGGCGGCATGAGGAACCTCGATCGGACTTGGTTTGCGGTTCTCGTGATCTCGCAGCTCGTCGGATGCTCTCACGGCTCCACCGACTATCGAGGGGGTTTCGCCGCGCAAGCGGGTGCCGCGGAGGCGACCACTTCGGAGCGTCCCCTCATCATCGCTGAAGCGGCAGGCGAGGTCCGTCATTGGCGACCATTGACCGGCATGCCGGTAAAGCGAACGCTCAGCTCATTCACTATTAAGATCGACGAGAAGAACGGAGGCTCGCCCGGTCTTTGGGTCGGAACCTCGAGCATGCCGGTCGGCGGAGCAATACGGCTGCACCGGCATCTCCACGAAGACGAGGTGTTGTACATCAGATCGGGCACCGCACACGTGCGGGTAGGCAGCCTTCAAGGCAATGCGGGTGCCGGAGCGCTGGTTTTCATTCCGAGAAATACGTGGGTGTCGGTGAATAACGTCGGCAAGACGCCAGTCTTCTTGTTGTTCGAATTCAACGCCCCCGGTTTTGATCGCTACATGCGATGCGAATCGGTACCGGCGGGCGAGCTCGTGATGCCGGTAGGCCCATCTGAAGACAAACGTTGTGCGCAGCTCGGAGATGTCGAGTATCGTTGAGGTTTGTTCCGGCACTCGCGGGCATATTGGATTCAGCACGGCAGTCCGCCAAACTCCGCAATGGCGCAAAGCCCGTCAAATGGCGCGTTCCGTCGTTACGAGAGAAGTCTGGGGCTGGTGCCGATCCAGCACAACGTCAGCGCCGATAAGACGGACAACCTCTCCGCTAATGATCCTCGAGTAGCCGCTCTTTCGTGGTCGGGATCCGTTCGACGTCCTCGGGGTCGAAATTGTGATCCCTGAGATCGCCCTCGTGCAGGTAGCGCACGACCACCGTCCTTATCTTCTGTTCGATTACTGTGCCCTCGAGCCGGAGCTTCGTGATATAGACCTTGTCGCCGCGTCGGTATTTCATGACGTTACGGCTCTTTCGTCGGCGACGAAGTCACCTTCGGTCCGGGTCCGCTTGCGGGTTTTTCGGATACCTTCAAGGCCGAAGCGGATGGGTCGCATTTTGATGTCATCTCCACTGTGTATGGTCGCTAGAGTGAGGCTGCCCTCACGGAAGAAGCTATTCGGGCCCAGACGTTCCCGCCTCAAACGCGCAAGCGCCTTCGAGCGATTGCGCTGCCGGCCACTGCTGTCTAATGCCGTCTAGTATCGCTGAGTGCATTAGCAATCCATTAGCAGAACGCCGATTCTCGGCCTTTTCGCGCTACTGCGGGGGAAGGCACGAATACCCAGCGCGAAACCGATTGGGAGTACCTCGCTTCCCTTCGCTGTTACCCACCAGGAACAGGGACTACCTCGCAGTCTTCCGAGTCGACAACCGCATTCGTGTTGAGGACCGGCCAATACGCGTCCTTTGGGCCTTCGATAAAGATGGTAAGCCGGCGAGCCCACCCCTCGCGCATCCATCGAACGTCGGGGACCTGAGCAGCTGACGGCAACGAGGCGAAGCGAGAATACGTCTTCGCGAGGCGCAGCCGCGCTGGCGTACTTGGCGACGCGAAGAGCTCGATCTCACGGCGGCTCTCCGGGGAGACGTGCTGTGCGTCGAACGCCTCGTTTGTCGCCGGAAACATCTCGTCATAGATCCAGCATGTCGACGGAGAAGGCTCTGGGCTGGGTGATGGAGTGTTTGACGCGCTTGCGCTCTGGTGCCCACACCCCGCAGCGAAGACGGCGATCAGGAGCGCCCAAATGGTCGGCAGCCATGTCGATTTGGTTCTTGTGCCGCTTGGTATCGCCAATAGCATTAGCAATCCATTAGCAAGTCGCCATTTCCCAGCCTTTTCGTCGACTCACGGGATTCGCGGAAAGCCCCGTCAAATGGCGCGTTCCGCGTTTACGGGAGAAGTCTGGGGCTGGTGCTCCTGCTGGTCTTCAAAACCAGTTGGTCTTCGCAAGGGGACTGGTAGGTTCGATTCCTATCTTCTCCCGCCACGTTTGGCAATCCAATCGCGCTTCAGGATCGCCATCCATACAAGGTCGCGCCACGAGCCTTCGTGATGGATATAGCGTCGCAGCAGAGCCTCGCGTGTGAAACCGCACTTCTCATAGACATGAATCGCGGCCGCGTTGTCCGGATAGGCGCCGAGCTCGACACGGTGCGTTCCCAGCGTGACGAACGCGACCTCGCACATCTTCTCGACGGCAAAAGTACCCGCTCCGCGTCCGCGCTCTTCGGGATCAAAAATCGCGATCGCGAGTTCGAGTCCGGCGTACTGCGGCTTCCATAGCCGGCACGTGCCGATGACCCGCTCTCCTCGCATGATCGCGTAGCGACGCATCCCTTTAGGATTTATCGCCGACATCGGACGTGGAAGATGCCAGCGCGTCGACGGCGCCGCCGCGCCTGAATTGAACCCGTCTTGCAGGGCCGCGGCATGCTTGGATCCCGGGTGCTCGAGGCGGACGCCGTCCGGGCCCCCCGTCAGTGTCACTCTAGCCACCGACGAGCACGCTCATGATGACGGCATCGCGATACGCATTGCTCTCGAGAAGCACTTCGCGGAGCACGCCTTCTTGCTGGAATCCCGCTTTGCGATGCGCGCTTATCGAACTCGATGCTGCCGCGTCGACGAGCGCCTCGATCCGCTGGACCGGCATGGCGTGGGGCAACCCGCGGCAGATCACGCGAAGCGCGTCGGCGGCAGACCCGTCAGCGTAGCGGACGTCATCGACGAAGCCGATCGCGACCGCCGCATGCGGCCCGTCGACGAGCACGCCGAGAACGCCGAGGTCGACCCCGTCGAGCGCCTGGATGACGAACCCCCACGCTTGCGGATCGATCGCGAGCCGGCACCGCTTGAAGAACGGCACATCCTCGGCCTCGAGCGCGCGCAGGCGCGTCTTCTTGCCGACGAGCCACGTCGGCGCCAACATGACGTACCTTTTCATAGAGCGTCCGAACGCTCTCCATCGAACTCGTCGCTCATGCTCATCGCCCTCGTCGCGGCGCTTCTCGCGAACACGGCGTCACCCACGCCGACGATCGCCGAACTCGCGAAACTCCATCGCCAGGCGATGGGGCCAATGCCGGCGTCGACCGCGCGTTGGACGGGATCGATCACGCGCGGCGATGTCGTCCAGCCGTTCACGGTCAACGCGGATTCAACCGGCCGCTATCGCGGCTCCTGGCAGACCGCTCTCGGCTCGACGCTCGTCGGCTCCGATGGCACTGTCGATTGGACGCAAGATGAGTCGGGCGCGGTCGAGTCGCAGCCGTCGAACCATAGCTTCTCGCTCGGCTACGAAATCGCGCGTCTCGATGCCTACGATTTCTCCGATAAGCACGCGACCGTCAGCGGTCCGTCGGCGCTCGACGATCGTCAAGTCTACGCGTTGAAGATCGCCGATCCAGACAATCCGATGACGCTCTACATCGACGCGAAGACGTATCTAGTCGACGGCGCCGATACGTCCAACTCGACGATCCGCTACCGGACGCACAAGCGCTTCAACGGGTTCGAGGTGCCGACGCAGATCGATGATACGTCGGGCGATCAGACGACGACGCGCACGATCGACAGCGTCACCTTCGGCGTCGACGTCGCGCGTCTGTTCGCGCCGCCTGCTTCGCGCGAACCTGCGTTCCCAAAGGGGTCGACCGACGTCTCGCTCACGTTCGACGATCGACTTCCGCCGTTCATCCTTATCCCCGTGTCGATCGACGGCAAGACCGTCCACATGCTTATCGACTCGGGAAGCTCGACGTCGGTCATCGACGCCGATGTGGCAAAGCGACTCGGCCTGCCGACAGCCGGCGTCGCACAGATAGAAGGCGCGAACCTCATCACCGGCACGTACGCGCGTGCCGATACGCTTGACGTCGGCGGTATTGAATTCGATCCATTCATCTTAGAAGCCGTGCCGCTCGACCTTCCGCAGCCGCTCAAGCGCGACGGCATCGACGGCGTCCTCGGCTACGATTTCCTCGAGCATGTCGTCGCTCGGATCGCGTACTATCCGCGCGAACTCCAGCTCATCCAACCGTCCGCGTTCACGTACAGCGGCACGGGCGCAGTCATGAGCATCGACCTCACTCGTCGGGTGCCGACCGTGACGGCGGCGATGAGCGGCAACGACAGCGCGACCTTCACCGTCGATACGGGCACCGATCAAGGCCTCGTGCTCTACGACACCTTTGCGAATTCGCACCCGAAGGATTTCACGCACTCGCTCGACATCCACCCGAACGAGTCGGCAGGCGTCGGCGGAGAAGTGGCGGCACGGTCTGTCCTCGTCGTCCAGATAAGTCTCGGTCAGTTCACCGTGAACGACGTGCAGGCCATGGTTCTCCTCAGATCCACTGGCGCGTTCGCGCCCGGTCTGTCGGATGGCTTGCTGGGCGGAGGTCTCCTCCAAGCGTTCCGCGCGGTGTTCCTCGACTACCGCGGGAAGCGGTTGATCCTGGAGAAATGAGGCAAGGCCGCGACGGTCGACCGTAACGGTCGACCGCTCCATCGTCTTCTAAAAGCGTTACGTCCTATTGGAGCGGGCTTCGAAGAATTCGCCCAGCCGATCGAGCTCTTCGTCCGTCAGCGAGACGAACACGACGCCGAATTCGCCGAGATCGCTCGAATGGACAAGCGATGCTTCGATCCGCATCGACATGTCGGCGGCGATCGGCAAGTCGATGAACAACCGGCTTCCCGCCGCTAGACGCTCGTCGAGCAATAAGAGCACGCCGCCAAGGCTGATGTTGTCGACGGTCGCAGCGAACGCGCGACCGGTGACCGCGTCGTACACGGTCACCGGCATCGATATGTTGAAACGAGGGGCTCGCCGCCGGTCGTCGGTGGGCGGCGTCGCGAAATCCGGGGCCATCTACGGTTGCTCGATCGTGTCGACGACCCAATCCGACGATGTCGAATGGGCGAACGCGCCGCAGTAGTCGCAGCGGCCATTCGTCAACTTGAGCGGCGCGCCGCACGATTGACAGGTCGTCGCAAGCGTCGTGTCGCCGGCCGACGAATGCACGCCCGCTTTCCTGATGAAGGTCCAGAACTCGGTGAACGTCTGGCGGAATTGGTTGCCGCTGACGACTTGGCGCGTGTTCTCGTCGACCGTGTAGTCCGTCATGCTCGCGGTGAACGCGACGACGATCGAGTCGTAGGCGTTGCCGGCACTCGCGCTCATGATGTGCGCGTTGCCGATGACGATGTTCTCGAGGACGTCGACTTGATGATTCGCGATCAGCTGATCCGTCTGCATCTTGTGGCGCTCGTACAGCGCATCGCTCATGCACTCGCGCGCGAGGTCCTGATTGCGGGCGGCCCATGCCTGCTGGACCTTGAAGAACGACGTCTGCGCGCGATCGAGAAAGGCGCGCTCGTCGAAATTCGGATCTTTCGCCTTGATCGCAGCGATGCCGTCTTTCGCATCTGCTTCGTCGAAATGGCGCGAGGGGATCGCGGGCGCTTCGGTCGGCGCCCAGCCTGGCTGCGGTGGATCTGATTCCATGATATCGCCGACGAGCGTCGTGCCGCCGCCGAACCCGCCGCGCATGCCGCGCGCACCGCGCCGCATCTGTCGGAACACGTAGAGCACGACGAATAGCGCGATGAGGCCGCCCCAGCTGCCGTGTGTGAAGAACAGCAGCGGCACGAGGCCCCACAGCCCGTCACCGCCATCGCCGCCAAAATCGCCTCCGCCACCACCGCCGCCGTAGCTTTGACCGCCGCCGGCGCGCGCCAACGCGATGGCAGGCGCGATCAAAAACGGCAGCGCGATGAACGCGGCCTGCGATCTGATGTAGAGACGTGTCGGGTGCTTCATGCTCCAGTTTCTCACGCGCGACTTCGCGTCAGTGGCGTTTCCTACCGCCCTTCGCGCCGGAAAGTTCCGCCTTAACACGCTTTGACGGCGCGGCCGTCCCGCTGCCCGCGAAGCGCCGAATCGCTGCGACATTCTTCTTGTCGTGTGAGGATTCGGGCGTCTCACAAATGGCCGCCACGTGTTGGAAACCGGGCGCCGTGAGGATCGCCTTGAAACCGGAGGGCCCGATATTCCCTTCGCCGATGTGCCAGTGAAGGTCGCGTTTCGCCCCGAGCTCGACGCGCGTGTCGTTCGTATGCAATGCGCGAACGCGCTTGAGGCCGATGTGTTTCTTCACCTCGCGCACGAACGCATCGACACCTTTTTGCGACGCGATGTCGTAGCCGCTCGCCCACGAGTGAGCTGTGTCGAGACACACGCCGACGCGCGGCGATCCGACCGCGCGCAATATCTCGCCTAGCTCATCGATGCGTCCGCCGCATGCGTTACCCGCACCGGCCGAATTCTCCAACAATAACATCGGGCCGGCTGATGCGCTCGCGATGAGCGTCTTGAGCGTCGCGACAACGCGCTCGAAACCGGCCTCGCGGTCTTCGGTACCGTAGCTGCCGAGGTGCGTGTTGACGTACTCGATGCCTGCGCGCGACGCGAGCTCGAGGTCGTGAGCGACGAGGATCGTGCTCAACCGCTGCAATTCTTTTTTCGACGTGACGAGGTTGACCAGGTACGACGTGTGTATGACGGTCGGTTTGATGTCGTGCTTCTTGCGAAGCGCTTTGAACTCGTCCCATGCGGCGGCGTCGTACGGCGTACGCCGAAACGCACGCGGGTTGCCGGCGAAGATCTGGATCGTGTCGCAACCTTTCTCGAGCGCCTCGGCGACGGTCGCTTTGAAGCCCTTGCCGATGCCGACGTGTACGCCGAATCTCATGCGCGGCGCTTTCTGCGACCGAGGTATAGATACTCTTTCCCTTTGACGGAGAACGCGCCGGTCGGTGCCCCGTGTTCGAGCAACTTTCGCAAAGCCGCGAGATACGCTGGCCGCCTCTCGCCGAGCGCGATGCGAAGCGTTTCGCGCGAACTCTCGTAGCCGACGAACGAGTCGATCGTGAACGGCAACGTGGTCTCGGACTCGCGCCGCTCTCGATCGACGAGCCCGCACCCTTTCCACCACTCGCGCAAACTGGCCGACGAAGCGGTCCAAACGACGTTCGGATCCTGACCGGACCACGACCGCTCGAGGTCGTCCGCCGCCTTCACGAACGGATCCGAGGCATCGTAGTGCTTCCAATATTGCGCGTGGGCGCCGCCAGGCACGAGCACGCGTGCGATTTCGCTGAGCACCCGAGGTCCGTCAAACCAATGGAATGCTTGCCCGCACGTCACGAGCGCGAAGGACGCGTCAGAGAACGGCAGCGCTTCGGCGCGGCCTTCGTAGAACGTCGCGCCGGACAAGCCGGCGTGTCTCGCGACGTCGAGCATGTTCGGAGCGATGTCGATGCCGGTGACCGCGACGCCGCGAGCGACAAGGCCGCGCGTCGAAAGCCCCGTGCCGCAGGCGAGATCGAGCGCGCGCCGCTCGTGCAAAGGTCCGGCGTACGCGAGGATCGCGTCGAACAGCGCATCGGAATACGACGTCCGATAGCGTTCGTATTCGGCCGCGAGCGTGTCGAAGTCGGACCGGTACTGCAGTGTCAAAGGGGTCCTCGATCTTCGGTCGAGCTAAGGCTCGACCGCTACAAAGTGAGCGCTTGGCTAGGCGGGTTCGCGCATCGTGCGCTCGAGCTCGTCGGAGACGCTGTGCGTCAGCTTCGCATCGCCGTGCGCCGCGATCTCGTCTTCGTGACCCTCGACCGATTCGTGTATCTGATCCATCGCGGCCATCCGTCCTTCGCCCAGCGGCAGGGCGATGACGCGCCCCTCGACACGTTTGGGCGCGCCTTCGGGAGGCGGCGGCAGCTCGTCGAGCGAGCGCAGACCGAACGCTTCGAGGAAGTACTCGGTCGTGCCGTAGATGATCGGCCGCCCGACGACCTCCTTGCGGCCGAGCTCTTTGACGAATCGGCGCTGCTCGAGCGTCATCATGACGCCGTCGACGTTGACGCCGCGGATGCTCTCGATCTCCGCCCGCGTCACCGGCTGCAGGTACGCGACGATCGCGAGCGTCTCCATCGACGCGGGCGACATATGCGTCTTCGGCGGCAACAGGAAGCGCTCGATGTCGTCGCGGCAATCGGGATTGCTCGTGAGCCTAAAGCCGCCGCCGACTTCGCGCAACGCGAGCCCGCTATCGGCGCGCGCCTTCCGCAACTGCTCGATCGCGTCGCGGATCTCGGGCGCTTCGGCGCCGGTGACGGCGCATAGGTCTTTTTCGCTCACCGGTTCCGACGCGACGAAGAGGATCGACTCGACGCGGCTACGCAGAGTGGGCGAGGCCACTTGTCGCTCCCTTTGGCGCCGGCGCGAACGATATGTCGTCGAAGAGCTTGCGCTGCGAATAGACGATCTTGCGCGCGCGGATGAGCTCGAGTACCGCGAGGAACGTGACGACGATCTCGAGCTTCTCACATCCCGCGATGAGCTCGCCGAACGTGATCTCCGGCTGCTCTCGCACTTGCCGGAGCACGTAGTTCATCTTGACGACGACCGAGAACGCTTCGCGCTTGACGACGGCCGGTCGAGCTTCCGCGTTCGCGAGCACGCGCGCGAACGCTTCGGCGAGCGTCTTCGCATCGAGGACGAAACGCTGGACGATGCCTTCTTCGGGCGCCGGCGGCCGCGGATAGTACGAAGCGTTCTCTTCGTAGCGCTCCTTCAGGTCGGCGCCGGCTATCTTGAATTGCTTGTACTGGAGCAGCCGCTGCCGCAGGGCTTCTTCGGCCGCCAATGCCTCTTGAGCGAGCTCGTCGACGAACGGCGGCGGAGGCGGCGGGAGCAGTTTCTTCGATTTGATGAAGACGAGCGTCGCCGCGATGACGAGGTATTCGCTCGCGATCTCGACGTCGAGCGCTTCCATGAGCGCGATGTAGCCCAAATACTGCTCGCAGACCGACGCGAGGCTGACGGTCGTGATGTCGAGGTCGGCGGAGACGACGAGTTGGAGCAGAAGGTCGAGGGGACCGGCGAAGACGTCGAGTTGGACGAGCAACGGAGGCTTGCCGGTTTCGGGGGGCGCCTGAATATCGAGCGCTATCTTGGTCGGCTCCTCACGTTAGTATTGCCACGTCTTCTTCCCGACGGTCACACTCCCACCCTGCGGAATGATCTCGATGTAGATCTGCCCCGGCTCGAGCGGGATGTCATGCCGATCGGCGTCGACGATGCGCGGAAATTCCGTCGGGCCGTCCGCCACCCACGTGCCTTCGCTGACGACGCCGTCGCGGACGAGCACTGCCGGGAACTCGCCGTAGACGTCCATCTTCAGATCGCCTTGATCGTCGAGGACGGTCGCGGGAATCCAAACGGCGATGACGTCGGAGATGCGATACGGAGTTGGATCGCCGAGGTCGTGCTGGACCACGCCGCCGATCGTCCGCTCGTACGCGCCTTTGCTGAAGACGTAGCGCACCGAATAGTGCATCCAAAAGTCGACCGTGATCCCCGGCGCTGTCAGCACGCGAGGCGCGTCCGAAAACGTGAAGCCGGATTCGCCGTACGGCATGTCGGGCCAGCCGTGGTTGGGACCATCTTCGCGGATGCGCGCGATCGAGGTGTAGAGGTTGTGCGGCATCTCGCGGCTGTCGTCGCGCCAGAACGCCTCCTCGGCGATCAATATCTCTTCCATGTCGGCGAAACCGCTCGCCCGCAGCTCGCGCAGCGGCTCCCAGACGTCATCGTTCTCGCCGGCGTGCGCGAGGTACGGCTGATACGGCCGCGCCAAGTCGACGAAATAGAGCCGCGTCGATCGCACCGGCCCGATCTTCGGCGGCGCGTTCTCCAAAAAGAGCGCCATGTAGCGCGTTATCCCGCCTTCCGCCTCGACCTCGTAGACGATGTCCGCACCGCGCAGACCGCTCTGCGGCCGAGTCTTGTGCGGGTAGTTGTCGATCATGACCGCCGTGATGCGATGCATCGTCGACAGCGGGAGAACGGACAGACCGTTGAGCGGGCTTGAGACGTGGAGCGGCGTCGGCGAAACGGTCGGCGTCGGCACGGGTGCGGGTGCTTGGCGCACGCAACCGCCGAAAGCGACCGCGATAGCGGCGGCGATATAAGCGAGACGGCAGCGTAGCACGCGATCGGTCGAAGCGTTCAGGACGAGAACCCCAACCCTTCCGGACCACGCTCCGTGACGATTCCTTGCGCCATCGTCGCGAGCCGGCGTTCGTTGAGATGCGTGAGGACGTCGAGCAGCTCTTCGAGCGGCACCCACGCGACTTCGTCGACCTCTCCCGCCTGCGGCTTCGGCATCCCGCGCAGATAGCGCATGAGGAAGAAATGGACGACTTTGCTGTGCTTGATCTTGTCGCTGTAGAACCAGTATCGGATATCCGATAGCTTCTCGATGATGACCGCCTCGATCGCGGTCTCTTCTTGGACCTCGCGGACGGCGGCGGTCTCGATCGTCTCGGTCGGCTCTACGTGACCCTTCGGAAACGACCAGATGCGCGGGCTCGACCGCCCGATGATGAGTCCTTCGAATGCGCCGTTACGGCGCTTGAGGACAAGACCGCCCGCCGACCGCTCGTGCTTGACCCGGCGCGGACGGCGAGCCGAGCCGCCATCGTGGCGAGGCGGCTTATCCACCCGGCGTCCAGCGCAATCCGATGCCCTTGTTCGCAAGCCGTCCGACCTGCGCTTCATCGACGCGTCGCACGGCCGTGTTGCGCGGCAGTTCGCGCATCGAATCCGGGTCAGCGTGCGCTTGCGAGACGAGGCCGCGCAAGACCTCGACGAACTCGTCGAGCGTCTCCTTCGTTTCGGTCTCGGTCGGTTCGATCATCAGGCACTCGGGCACGACGTGCGGCCAGTACATCGTCGGCGCGTGGATGCCGGCGTCGAGCAGACCTTTCGCGATGTCGAGGGCACGCACGCCGGTCGACTTCTTGAGCTCCTCGGCCGAACAGACGAATTCGTGGCGACAGCGATCGGCGTACGGCAGCGTGAGCAGATCTTTGACGCGTTCGCGCACGTAGTTGGCGTTGAGGACCGCGAGCTGGCTGTTACGGCGCAGGCCGTCGAGCCCGTGCACCGCGATGTACGCGTACGCGCGGACGAGCGCGATGAAGTGCGATGCGAAGACGCGCACGGGTCCGATCGAGTTCGGCGCGGCTGAATCGAGCGCGAACTCGGCGCCCTTGCCGTCGTTGTCGCGCTTGACGACTCTCGGCACCGGCAGATACGGAGCAAGGCGCGCCGACGCGCCGACCGGCCCTGCGCCTGGACCACCGCCGCCGTGCGGCACCGAGAACGTCTTGTGCAGGTTGAGATGCATGAGGTCGAATCCCATATCGCCGGGCCGGCACAGCCCCACGATCGCGTTCGCGTTCGCGCCGTCGTAGTACATGAGCCCGCCCGCGTCGTGGACGGCTTTCGTCATCTCGACGATGTCGTCTTCGAACAGGCCGAGCGTGTTCGGATTCGTCATCATGCACACGGCGACCGTATCGTCGAGCACCGCGCGAAGCGCGGCGAGATCGGTGCGGCCGTGCGGCGTCGACGGAACGGAGACGACCTTGTAGCCGACCATCGCCGCGCTCGCGGGGTTCGTGCCGTGCGCGGTGTCGGGGACGATGCACGTCGCGCGTTTGTGATCGCCGCGATCGCGATGATACTTCTTCGCCATGAGCATCGCGGTGAGCTCGCCATGCGCGCCGGCGCAGGGCATGAGCGAAAACGCTTCCATGCCGAAGAGGCTCGACAGCGTGCGCTCGAGCCGCCACATCATCTGGAGCGCGCCCTGCGCGCAACCGTCGTCGACGAGCGGATGGAGGTCGGCGAAGCCGGAGAAGGCGGAGACCGCTTCGTTGAGCTTCGGATTGTATTTCATCGTGCACGAACCGAGCGGATAGAAGTTCGTGTCGACGGAGAAATTCCGGTGCGAGAGCGCGACGAAATGGCGTGTCACTTCGAACTCGGCGAGATCAGGAAGCGGCAAGTCCTTGCGCAGCAGCGACGCGTCGAGATAGTCCGCCGGCGTGCCGGCGTCGTCGACGAACGAGCTGCCTCGCCCGGGCTCGCCTTGTTCAAACAGCAGCGACGGCATGTTCCATCACTTCTTTGAGGCGCGCTGCGAAGCGTGCGATCCCCTCTATCGACGTCGTCTCCGTCGCACAGACGAGCAGATCATTTTCGTCGCCGGATCCGAGACGCGAGAGCGGCAGCCCCGCGACGATGTCGTGCGGCTTCAACGCGTCGACGGCGCGACTGGCCGCTACCGGCAGTCTGACGGCGAACTCGTTGAAGAACGGCGCGTCGAAACGCGCGGTCACCCCGTCGAGCGACAACAGCGCCTTGCGAAGATCGCGAGCGCGAGCCATGTTCGCCGCCGCGATCGAGCGCAGCCCGTGCGCGCCGACCGTCGCGAGGTAGATCGTCGCGAAGAGCGCGCAGAGCGCTTGATTCGTGCATATATTGGAAGAGGCGAGTTCGCGCCGGATGTGCTGCTCGCGCCCCTGCAGCGTCAAGACGTATGCTTTGCGGCCGTCGACGTCGTGCGTCTCGCCGACGAGCCGGCCCGGCAATCTTCGAACGTGCTCTTTCGTCGTCGCGACGAAGCCGACGTACGGGCCGCCGTAGCCGACGGGCAAGCCGAACGACTGCGCCTCGCCGACGGCGATGTCAGCGCCGCACTCCCCCGGGGTCTTGAGCGCGCCAAGCGACATCGCTTCGACGATCACCTCGACGCAAAGCGCCTTGGCGGCGTGCGCGGCTTTCGCGCATGCGGCGACGTCCTCGATGCAGCCGTAGAAGTTCGGGCTTTGCACGACGAACGCGGCCGCGCCGTCCATCGACGCGGGGATATCTGTCGTGCCGTTAGAGAGCAGCGGTGCGTCGACGATCTCGATGCCCATGCCGTCCGCATACGTCTTCAACACCGCGCGATAGCCGGGATGGAGCGCCGCGCTCACGACGACGCGTTTCGATCCGGTCGCTTGCGACGCCATGATGACGCCTTCGACGAGCGCGGTCGAGCCATCGTACACCGACGCGTTGCTGACGTCGAGCCCGGTGAGCAAGCAGACGTACGTCTGCCACTCGAAGATGGCCTGAAGACTTCCCTGACTCGCCTCGGCTTGGTACGGCGTGTACGCAGTGATGAATTCGCTGCGCGTCGCGAGATACGGCACCGCGGGCGGCTGGTAGTGGCGGTATGCGCCGGCACCGAGGAACGAGGCGTCTACGTCGCCCGGCTGGTTCTTGCGCGAGAGCTCGCGCAGATGCTGGTAGGCGACGGACTCGGGCATCGCCGGCGGCACGTCGAGATCGCCCGCGATGGCAAGTCCGCGCGGCGGCGCGGCAAGCGCGTCGAGCGACGTGACGCCGATGACGTCGAGCATCTCGCGGACGTCGTGTTCCGTGTGCGGTGCGTACATCGGGCTGTTAGTGAGACTCCGCCTGGACGACGACGTCGTACGCGGCCGCATCGAGCAACTGCTTCGATTGGCCGGCGTCGGCGACGTCGATCTTGACGAGCCAGCCGTCGCCGAACGGATCGCCGTTCACCTTCGCCGGATCGTCGACGACCGATGAATTCACCTCGGTGACCGTGCCTGATATCGGTGCGAAGATGTCGGAGACCGCTTTCACCGACTCGACGACGCCGATCGGCTTACCCTGTTCGAGGCTCGCGCCGATCTTAGGAAGCTCGACGTAGACGATATCGCCGAGCGCATTCTGGGCGTGCTCGGTGATGCCGATGAGGGCGCGTGCGCCGTCGATCTTCACCCACTCGTGCTCTTTCGTGTAGAACCTGTCGGTAGGCTGTGCCAAAAAGATCGTTCTCCCGTCGCGGCCTTCAGCGCGACCGCTTATAGAATGGCAATGTGACGACGTGCGCCGGGTGCCGCTGACCCCGGATCTCGACCTCGATCTCCGTGCCGGGCGCGGCGGCGTCGCTGCTGACGAGCGCAGTCGCGATATTCTTGCCGCCGAGCGCCGGAGCGGGCGATCCGCTGCGTATCTCGCCGGCGGCGATATCGCCTACGAATACTTGATACCCCGCTCGAGCCGGCGCGCGCCCGTCCATGATGAGGCCCGCGATCCGGTCGTAGCCGCCGCGGCTTCGTTGATCGACGAGCGCTTGCTTTCCGACGAAGCCGGGTTTGTCGAGCTTGACCGCCCAATCGAGACCGGCTTGCAGTGGTGTGATCGTCTCATCGAGCTCGTGGCCGTATAGCGGCATCCCGGCCTCGAGCCGCAGCACGTCGCGCGCGCCGAGGCCGGCGGGGCGCAGTCCGACCCTCGGCCCTTCGGCCGTCAGCTTATCCCAAAGCCGCTCGGCGTCGCTCGCGGCGATGAAGAGCTCGAAGCCGTCCTCGCCCGTATAGCCCGTCCGCGCGATCTCGGCCTTGACTCCGTCGACGACACCGTCGACGGCGTGGTAGTACTTGATCGACTTCAGATCGACCGACGTCAACGGCTGGAGCAGCTCGATGCTCCGCGGACCTTGGAGCGCGATGAGCGCCGAGCGCGCGGTTCGATCGTCGATCGAGATGCCGTTCGGCTTGCCGGCGCCGCCGTTCAGCCACGCCCACATCTTCGCCGAGTTCGACGCGTTGACGACGACGAGCCAGTGCGAAGGCAAGCGGTAGATGATGGTGTCGTCGAGCGCTCCGCCCGAATCGTTCGTGAAGACGTTGTAGCGGGCCTGACCCGGACGCATCGTCGCGACTTCGTTGACGGTGAGCGTGTCGAGCCATTCGGGAACGCCCTCGCCGGTCAAGACGAACTGCCCCATGTGGCTGAGATCGAACATGCCGACGGCCGTGCGCACCGCTCGGTGTTCGTCGATGATGCCGCTGTATTGGATGGGCATAAGAAAGCCCCCGAAGGGGGACATCTTGGCGCCTAGGCGGACGTGCGTTCCGTATAACGCGGTCCGTTCTTCGGTGGCGTTCGTCACTTTGCGGATTTCGGCGAGAGCCTAAGTGCGTCCTAGCCTTGGAGTCAGCTGTCTCGCCAGCCGAGGATCTTCGCGGCGAGCGCCGTCCTACTCTTGACGCCGATCTTCGCGAACACGCGCTTGAGGTGGTCTTCGATCGTGTACTCGGTGAGGACGAGCTGGTCCGCGATGCGCCGATTCGAATAGCCGTAGAGGACGAGCATGACGACGTCGCACTCGCGCGGCGACAGCGCGAACTTCTCGATGTTCGCCGCGACCGCATCGCGTCGCTGTACGCGTTCGAGGACGAGCAAGAGATGGCGCCCGCGAGGACCGGAGATGTGGCACGCCCGCACGCAAAGATCGACGGTGAGCAGCGCGGCCGCGGTCGTATCGTGGCGATCGCGAAGACGCGCGCGCAGTTGCGGCAGCAGGCCGGCGAGGACGCGCGGGATCTGTCTCGGCTCCAGGTCGTCGTCGGCGTGCGCCGCGACTTCGCGGAGCATCTCCGACGAGCGTCCGTTCGCGAGGATCAGCGCATCGCCGTCGTCGAGGATCATGATGCCGGGC
The DNA here is from genome assembly GCA_035710745.1 of Candidatus Eremiobacteraceae bacterium. Classification (NCBI taxonomy): domain Bacteria; kingdom Bacillati; phylum Vulcanimicrobiota; class Vulcanimicrobiia; order Candidatus Eremiobacterales; family Candidatus Eremiobacteraceae; species Candidatus Eremiobacteraceae bacterium. The sequence continues at coordinate 60,567 of DASTCX010000015.1, forward strand.
ATCTGTCGGCTTTGCGCGTGGCCGAGCAGCGCCGATTCGATCGGTTCGGTGTTCAAGCTGTCTTCCGGGTCAGCGTTCAAGCTCGTTACCCGTCACTCGTCAACCGTCATATGAAGTCCTTGGAATGGGCTCTTCGAGGCGATACCCCTCGGAGACCGGCCCTATGAGGTCTAGAGGTCCTGGTACGGGGACTCAAATTTATATGGGACTTTCCCTGATTCCCGGGGTTTAGTGGGGCGAGGTACCTATGGTATAACTCATGCACTGGACCGACCGGCATCGCTAAGACCGGGGCAATTGGGACCAATACCTTAACGCCCCGCTTCCCTCGCGTTCACCGGCCCATAAGACGGATTCGGCACAGTAGAGTGGGGAACATTTCGGGCTCGCTCTTCGCTTTGCGTCTCGGGCGGCCCCCACGGAGGACCGGTAAGTCAGGATGGAACGAGTGCGCATAGCTGTCATTGAGCAACAGGCCCTTTTCCGCAAATCCCTGTGCCAGTTACTCGCCAAGGACGAGCGCTTCAACGTCATCCCCGAGTGCATCGAGCAAGGTGACGTCGCGCGCATCGCCGGCACGAAACCCGATCTCGTGCTCTTCGACGTCGACTTCCACAAAGGCGATCCCGTCGACGCCGTCAAGTTCTTGCGCGAGGCGCATCCGAGCGTCAAGATCTGCCTGCTTTCCATGCACGCGCAGCAAGATCTGCTCGCGCGCAGCCTCATCTTCGGCGTCGAGGGCTACGTCATCAAAGACATCGGCCCGTCGGATCTGACCCGCGCATTGCTCATGATCCACTCGGGTGACGTCTATGTCGATCCCCGTCTGGCGGGCAACATGCTGCGTCGCTTGAGCACGCGCCGCTATCGCAGCGACCCGACGGAACTTTCCGAGCGCGAGACGGACGTCATCCGGCTCATCGCCCTCGGCCTCTCGAACAAGCAGATCTCGGAGAAGCTGTTCTTGAGCGAGAAGACGGTCAAGAACCACATCAGCCGGATCTTCTCGAAGCTCAACGTGACGGCACGCACGCAAGCTGCCATCCACGCGATCAAGAACGGCATCGTCTAACCCGATCCGTCGAAGATCCCTCGCACCGCCGCTCTTAATGGAGCGGCGGTTCGCGTTTTCCCCGTTATGCACAGCGTTGAGTGGGCCCGTTGGATAGTCCCAGGGAGCGAGCGCTAAGTTACGCCTCGATAAGTCCCAGTAGAAATGGCCCCATTCCGGCCACTTGGGGCCAAAGTCTGCCGGGGAAATAAGTCCCGCGGCGTATCGACCCGCGGGTCGGAAGCGTGGTAAGGTGATGGGCAGGGGTCGAGGCTTCACAGCCGGTGAGATCGACCACGGTCGGATTTGACGACCGGCGCATGACGGACAGCATGGTGGGGCGGCATGGCGAAAGCGATGAGAATCGCGGTCATCGTCCAGCAGGGTGTGTTCCGCGCATCTCTGTGCGCGGCGTTAGAGCATTTTCCTGATATCGACGTGTTCGGCGTACCGACCATTCCCGAGCACTCATTTCCGGTCGAACCCGATCTCGCTATCATCGATCTCGACTTCCAGCCCGACAATCATCGAGAGCTGCTTCGCCGGCTGCTGACGATCGCGCCGAACACGAAGACGTGCATCATCGCCTTTCGCGCGGTACCTGCGACCGTGCGTCAGTGCCTGAGCCTCGGCGCGAGCGGCTTCCTGTTGAAGGAATGCACGCTCGAGGAGCTCTACCGCGCGGCGCGCACCGTCGTCGCCGGCGAGATCGCCGTCGATCCGCGGCTCGCGGGCTCGCTGCTCAAGGGCGTCGACGCCGAACGCACGGTCGGCAAGAATCCCGCACTGTCGGAGCGCGAGATCGAGGTCATCCGCCTCATCGCGCTCGGGCTCACGAATCGCCAGATCGCGAATCAGCTGAAGCTCAGCGAAAAGACGATCAAGAACCACGTCTCGCACATCTTCCGCAAGCTCAAGATCACCGCGCGCACGCAAGCCGCGATCCATGCGATCTCGAACAACATGCTGCGCGCGACCGATCGACCCGAGGTCCCGACCCCGACCAACCCGCTCTAGTCGTAAGAAAAGGGAGCGGTCGAGATTCATCTCGACCGCCGCGGCCTCACCCTAAGAAAGGGAGCGGTCGACCCTTACGGTCGACCGCCGCGGACTTTCACTAGCAAGGTCGTCTCCGGTCGAACTAAAGTGTAGGGTCTACACAGCTACGCTACACTTTGCGAGCCTGCGCGAGCTTGTGCAGGGGTGCCTTCCCGTTGAGCGCTTTGTGCGGTCGCTGGGTGTTGTAGAAGTTCGCGAAGTTGTAGATGATCGTCTCGCGCGCCTG